>JAISZV010000063.1 GCA_031284475.1 Proteiniphilum sp.
TGTAGGGCTGTTTATAAAAGAAGAGGTAAAAAAAGAGCTGTATCAGGAAGCAAAGCAGCAGCGCGCCTCCCAGCATCCATTCCATCAGGGTGAGTTGGTTGAGTATCATAATTTAAAACGGTGAAGGCTTTTACCAAAGTGGCGAATGAATAGGTTGAGTATCATAATTTAAAACCGGTCGGAGAAGTAGGATAGGGGTAAGTTGCGGCAATTATAGCGCGACGCCATGGCTTCTCCGTATGCGCCGGCGGAGCGTATGGCAATCAGGTCTCCCCTGACGCTCTTGTTGAGCACGATCTGTTCCGCGAACACATCGCTCGATTCACAGATAGGGCCTACCACATCGTAGGGCGTTGGCTCTTTGTCGGAGGTAATGTTCTCTATATGGTGAAAAGCCTGATAGAGGGCGGGGCGTATCAGGTCGGTCATTCCCGCGTCTATGACCAGGAATTTCTTTTGGATACCCTCTTTCACGAAAAGCGCCCGTGATATAAGCGAGCCGCAGGGCGCTACCACCGAACGCCCCAATTCAAAATGCAAAGCCTGGCGTTCCTGTAGTGGCAGGTTTTTCTCAAAGAGCCGGAAATAAGATTCAAAATCGGCCATTGGGATGTGGTTCGGGTGCTGGTAGTTTATTCCCAATCCGCCGCCTACGTTAATGACCGGCAATTTGATTCCCTGTGCGTTGAACCATTCCTGCAATTCCTTTATTTTTATGCAAAGATCTTCAAAAGATTTGAGGTCGGTGATCTGCGAGCCGATGTGAAAATGAATGCCGGTGAGTTGTACGTTTGAAGAGGCATTGACTACTTCAATGATCCGGGGTAGATCCTGTTCGTTGACGCCGAACTTATTTTCCGTCAGTCCCGTAGTGATATACTTGTGTGTATGCGCATCTATGTTCGGGTTGATGCGGAACGCCGCCCTTGCCGTTTTTCCTTTTGCGGCGGCCAATGTGTTGAGCACTTCCAGTTCGGGGATCGACTCCACGTTAAAACAGAGAATATCGTTATCAAGCCCGATCTGCATCTCGCGGTCGCTCTTTCCCACGCCGGCAAAAACTATCTTATCGGGGGAGAACCCACATTCCAATGCCGCCAGAATTTCATTACCGCTTACGCAATCGGCGCCGAACCCGTAAGAGGCGATCTCTTTCAGGATGCGCGGGTTGGCGTTCGCCTTTACGGCATAATGCACATGAAAGGGTTTATTCGCGGTCTCTTTTTTTATTGCCTCGAGGGTTGCCCGCAACAATGCTATGTCGTAATAATAAAATGGCGTATAGAGCTGTTTGAACTTCTCAACGGGAAAATTTCCTTTGATCATCGGCGTTAATTTCTGAAAATGAAGTATTATTGAAAGCGCATCGCGGGTATTTATCCGCCGGATGCATCGCTATCCGGGCGACAAAATTACGATTTTTTTGCCGTTTTTCTTACTTTTCGATTACTTTTCGATGAAAGAATGCGCCAGTTGTAGTTTTTGTTCCATAGGTAGGGCTGCGTCTATCCGGTGAATGGTGAATCCGCGGCGTTCCATGCCCCTGAACCAGGTCATTTGCCGTTTGGCAAACCGGTGGATGGCAATCTCCAACTGTCGGAACATATCTTCATAACTCATTTTACCGGTCGCGTGAAGCGTTACGAATTTGTATTCCAGCCCGTAATAGATAAGGCTTTCGGGTGAAACCCCGGAATTGAGCAGGCCGCGTACCTCTTCTATCATTCCTTCCCGAAGCCGTGCGTGCAGGCGTTCGGTAATCTTTTTCCGCCGTAACTCCCTGTCGATATCGAGCCCTAATATGATACTCTCTATAGCCGGAAATGCCGTGGACGAACTCTCTTGTTTCGACTTAAATTCTGCTATTTCAATCGCCCTGACCGCCCTTTTTCTGCTGTCGGTATCGGTAGTGTTATGCAGCGGGCGGTAACTTTGCAGGACGCCGGACAATTCTTCGAGCGATTTTTTTTCAAGCGCCGCCCTTAGCGCCGGATTGGGAGGTACGTCGGGTAGGTTGTAGCCTTTCAGCACCGATTCGATATATAGCCCGGTACCGCCGCAAAGGATGGCTGTTTTGTTGCGGGTAAGGATGTTGCGGTAGGCTTTGTGGAAATCGTGTTGATAGTCAAAGAGGGTATATTTCTCGCCCGGTTCGCAAACGTCGATAAGGTGGTAGGGGATGGAAACGCCCTTTACAGTGTACTCCGAGAGGTCTTTGCCCGTACCGATGTTCATCCGCCGGTATACCTGACGGGAGTCGGCGCTCACAATTTCCCCGTCCAGCGCGTATGCCAGTTGCGCGGCAAACGCGGTTTTTCCGCTTGCCGTTGGCCCCAGTACGGTGATCAACGTTTTCTTTTCCATGCTACCAGCTTCCCCCGGCGCCTCCGCCGCCGAACCGGCCGCCGCCTCCGCCAAAGCTGCCGCTGCCAAAGCCGCCGTTTCTGTTGCCGCCCGTCATGGGTGGGAAGAATAGAGGAGGCCTATTTGTGCGGTGATGGCCATCGCCGCCGATATGCTGGTCTCCGTTTCCGAAAAAGAAAAAGAGCAACAGGATAACGCCGGCCAGGATGATGATGATCACGAAAAGCGAGATACCGCCCTCTTCTTCTGCGTCGGCGGTAAATTCGCCGGAGAGGCGCGCTATCATAGCGTCTACAGCGGCATTCGCTCCGCCGAAGTAATCATCTTCCATAAAATAAGGGATCATTTCGTTACGCACGATACGGCCGGCGTATGCGTCGTTGATGCGCGCTTCCAGGCCGTAACCGGTGGCGATGAACGCCTGCCCGCGACTATTCCCTATCTTGGGTTTGATAAGGATAACGGCGCCGTTATCCTTGCTTTTCTGTCCTATTTTCCATTTCTCTCCAAGCCGGAAAGCGTAATCGGAGGCGGGATAACCGCCCAAATCGGCCACAGAAACCACGTATATCTGTGTGGAAGTGGAGTCGTTGTAGGCCAGCAGTTTTTGCTCCAAAACCTGTTCTTCGGTTGGAGAGAAGATATCGGCAAAGTCGTTCACTAACCGGTAGGGAACCATCGGTTCGGGAACGTCTTGCGCCGGCAACCCTGAAAAATAAGAAAAGAATATAAGTAAAAGAAAGTATTTACTCGTCCATGATAACTTCATCGCTCAATTCGTTTATATCGTTTTCCGATACCGGATAACGGGATTTTATCAATTCGCCCACTTTTTCCACGCCTTTGCAAATTCCTTCCGTAATGGCTCCATTCCTGAAATGGGAGAGCATCACCTCCATCGCTTCGTTCCAGAAATCCTCGTTGGCTGCCTCGTGGATACCCTGGTCGCCGATAATGGCCGCTTTGTGACGGAATGGAGATATGTAGATGAGTACGCCGTTGCGGAGATGGGTCGTGTCCATTTTTAGCTGGCGGAACTTTTTGAGCGCTGCATCCAGTGGGCTGCCCTTGCACTGCCGGGCTATGCATACGCGTATCTCTCCCGATGTGCGGCTTTCGGCGAGTCGGATCGATTCCGTGATTCTCTGTAGTTCTTCTTTGTTCAACATATCTTAAATGGTTTAATTCCCTGTGAACCTGCAACAGTCCGGTTTACATTTTGCTGTTAAGCCCGCGCTTTTCCTGTAAAAACTTCCGCTTCCCGGTTAAACCGGCTCTTTGCCGTCAAAATTGCACCTGGGGAGCGGCTTGGGCTTCGGAAGCCGCTTCAAAATAGGCTCTCGGTTCAAATTTGAACCATTTCGCATAAATCGCCTGCGGGAATTTACGGATGTAGGCGTTGTACTCCTGCGCCAACTGGTTGAACCTGTTGCGCTCTACCGATATCCTGTTTTCCGTTCCCGCCAGTTCGTCCTGCAAGGCGAGGAAATTCTGGTTGGCTTTCAGTTCGGGATAGTTCTCCTGTATCAACAGCAATCTCCCCAATGCCTGGCTGAGTTGGCTCTGTGTCTGCTGGTATTCCTGTAAGCTCTCTGCTGTGAGGTTTTCGGGGCTGATGGTCGTTTGCGTGGCTTTGGCCCGCGCTTCGGTCACTTGCGTAAAAGTCTCCTGCTCATGTGCCGCGTATCCTTTTACCGTATTCACAAGGTTAGGGATAAGGTCGGCGCGCCGCTGGTAAGCGTTCTGCACGTTTCCCCACTGTGAGGTTACCGCCTCCTGCTTTTCTACCATCCGGTTGTATCCCTGGCATCCGGTGAGGCCCATTGCACCTATTACGATCAGTAAAACGAAAGAAATTTTTCTCATACGATTCTTTGATTTAATATCTCTATGTTTGTTCATATTGCCTTATAATAAGGAGTATCCCTTTGTTGTTCTCCCCGTCCGGCAAAAGTAAAACAATTTTTCGTTGATACCATCCTCTGAAAGGTATCTTAACAGAGATAAAGTAAAGATTCCCCTTTCCCGCTTCCCGGCAATGCCAAACCGTGATACTATCGTCGATTACAGGCGAAAGAGTACGGAAGAAATAAAAGAAAAACAATCAAACTTACCAAAACAGAGTTTGAGCATAAAATCATAAACAAAGAAGGACTAAGTGAATTTTATAAAATGTCTGAGGGGTTGCAATCAGCAGGAACTATACGAACATTCGGCTTAGCCGGCGTTATCAGTCAGTTGGTTGATAATAATGCGTTTCCGGCCATCGATGAAATAGAATCATCCCTGCATCCCCGGTTGGTAGAGTTCATCATTGAAGATTTTTTCAAGCACAAAGGGCAATCTCAGTTATTGTTAACAACCCACTACGATGGACTGTTGGAAGAAGATGATTTATTACGTAAAGATAGTATCTGGTTTACCGACAAAAAAGAGAATGGCTCCACAGAGTTGTATTCTTTGGCCGATTTTAAAGGGGTTAACCGTATTAGTTATTTGCAAAAGGCATACAAGTATGGGAAATTCGGAGCCACGCAAAATATTTAAGAATCATAGGGGGACGAAAACAAAAAATACGAGAACCTAAAACCCGGCATTTACATAGTAGGGGAAGGTATAACGGAGCAATATTATTTCTCTCATATCAAGAAAATATTCGGCTTCCGTTGTACCGTAAAGCCAAGATTCTTTGGTAATACGAGTATTGCTGAAATGAAAAAGAAGATAGAAGAATTGTTACAAGAAGACATATTTAACCCAAAATGTCCATTAGCCCATCCCCTATTTCTTGTTGGGTATATAATATTGTCATATTCTAATGGACGCCAATAGAAG
>JAISZV010000064.1 GCA_031284475.1 Proteiniphilum sp.
CTGGTCAAATTCTTCATTCTTCATTTTTAATTCTTAATTTTTATGTCAACAAACATTCGCACAGGCATTATCGGTTACGGGCTTTCCGGCCGGGTATTTCACGCTCCTTTTATTGATATAATAGAAGGGTTCGAGCTTACAAAAATCAGTACTTCAAACCCGGAGCGAGAAACGCTCATTGAAGAACGTTATCCCATCACCGCGGTTGTTCCCGGCGGAAAAGGAATCATCGACGATCCCGAAATAGACCTGGTAATTGTCACTTCGCCCAATACCGACCACTTCCGCTGGTCGCGGGAAGCGTTGCTGGCAGGCAAACACGTGGTAGTGGAAAAACCGTTCACTGTGGATGTGAAAGAAGCCTCCGAACTGATCGAGATCGCGAAGCGGCAGAACAAGATACTCACCGTCTATCACAACCGCCGCTTCACAAGCGACACAAAAACAGTGAAGAAATTGCTCGACAGCGAACTCCTCGGCGAGATCGTTGACTACGAAACACACTTCGACCGTTACCGCACCGATCCCCGTCCCAACGGAGCCTGGCGCGAACAACCGTTACCCGGATCGGGCATCTTTTACGACCTGGGCTCCCACCTTATCGACCAGGCGCTTTGGTTTTTCGGCATACCGGAAGCCGTAACCGCCACGATCAACGCACAACGCCCCTGGGCAAAAGCCGACGACCATTTCGACGTGCGCCTCCACTACCCCGCCTTTACCGCAACGCTGAAATCGGGGATGATCTGCCGTATTCCCGGAGCCACCTACATGCTTCATGGCACAAACGGTTCGTTTGTAAAATACGGCCTCGACGTGCAGGAAGCCACGCTCGACGGCGGCGCCAAACCCGAAGGCAAAGATTGGGGACGCGAACCCGAAAGCATCTGGGGCGCCATCAATGCCGAGTATAAGGGAGTGAAGATACGGGGAAAAATAGAAAGCGAACAGGGCGATTACCGCGATTACTTCATCAACCTGCGCGACGCCATCAACGGGAAAGCCGAACTTGCCGTAAAACCGGAAGAAGCCCTCAACGTAATGCGGATCATCGAACTGGCTTTCCAAAGCAGCCGGGAAAAAAGAACAATTTCATTAAGCGAGTGCAAAGGTTAAACTTTGGTTACAATAAAAAGAAAGATTATGTTATGGGACTCGACGCAATAAAATTAGAACTCATCGAATGGCTTATCGGCCTTGAAGACGAAGATATGATCAGTTATCTGAAAGCGGTAAAAGAAAGTGAAACCCGCCACAATGACTATTGGAATGATCTTACCGATGAACTAAAAGCCGGAATTGAAAGGGGATTGAAAGATATTGATGAAAGAAAAACCGTTTCACACGAAGAGGTAAATCTAATCAAATAGCTCTTTCCCAAATAACGGTCACAAAAGCGGCTACATTTAAACAATCTACTTTCATAAGAAAAAGACGCTCGCTCCCGCAATACTTACCACCGCTCCGATCACCTGCCTGGCGGTAATTTTTTCTTTGAACATAAAAGCCGTAGGCGCTATGATGAAGATAGGTACCAGCGCAATCAGCGTGGAAGCAATTCCTGTTTCGGTATGCTGCACGGCGTAAAGCGACAGCGCCACGCCGATGAAAGGCCCGAAAACAGTACCCACGGTAATGGATTTCATCGACGCTCCATCGCCTGCCGCCCGGAAAACCCGCCTCCACCGGCGCAGGAAAGTGATCAGGAGAACAAAAGAGAAAAAGCCGAAAATCGCCCGTATCTGCGTGGCGGCCACTGCGTCGTAATCGCCGCCCATTCCTTTTTTACTGAGTATCAGCCCCAGGGCCTGCCCTATCGCCCCGCCCAGCGCGTAGAGGAAACCATGCAGCGGCATATTCAACTTCAACCCCTTTCCCGCTACGGCTATCATAATTCCCGACACGCTTACCACAATACCCAGGATGCTTTTCGCCGGAAGCGCCTCATCCAGGAAGAACCACCCTATCACGGCCGTGATCATGGGGGCAAGGCTCATGACAAGCTGCGAGGTACGCGAGCCGATAATGGTATAGGATTTAAAGAGGAAGAGGTCGCCCAGAAAAAAACCTACAATTCCCGAAATGCCGAGCCATACCCAGTTGTAAAGCGTGGCGTCTTTCGGGAAAAACATGCCGCGGGTAAACAGGGTAGTAATCCCCAGGAAGAGTATTCCCAGGAAAAGGCGGAGGATATTTACCGACAGAGAGCCTGCGCGGCGGCCGGCTTTCTCGAAAAAGATGGCGCTCAGCGTCCAGCAGACAGCCGTAAGCAGCGAGGCCAGTTCACCGGTGTGCGATTGGAAAAGCATAGAGAAATTTGATAGCTTACAAAGGTATATGAAATCAGTATAATTGCAAAATTGCACAGTAGCCGGAGGCAGATTCAAGCAACAAATGCAACTTCAACCTCCGGTTGCATTTATTAATTCATGTTACGCAAAGTCATGTCTTTTGCGTCAAGGCTCACATACGGGAATGCTCGAGCCTCACATACGGGAATGCTCGAGCCTCGATTATGGGAGTAGTCAAGGCTACGAAAACGGCAAACCTGCGTAACATGAGTTATTAATTGAACTTGCGGATCATTATTCAACGGATCGCTGCGGTTAATTTTTCCACGGCTTTGTAGATGCTCTCTTCGCTGCCCAACAGCGAGATAAATTTGCTTCCGATAATGGCGCCCGACGCTTCGCGGCAGGCGGCGTAGAACGTATCTTTATTGGATATGCCGAAACCTATCAGGCGGGGGTTTTTCAGTTGCATCGCGTTCACACGGCGGAAATAAGCTAAGCTCTCGTCACCGAAACGGTTTTTGGCCCCGGTTACGGAAGCCGTAGAAACCATATAGATAAAGCCGGAGGTATATTTGTCGATCAACCTTATCCGCTCTTCCGACGTTTCGGGGGTAATCAGCATAATGATATGCAGTCCGTGTTTTTCGGCTACCGGTTTATAGCTGTCCGTATATTCGGCAAACGGCAAGTCGGGGATAATCAGCCCGTCTATGCCGCACTTCTCCGCTTCCGCGCAATAGTTGTCGAACCCGAACTGCATCACCGGGTTCAGGTAGCCCATCAATACAAGCGGAACGGACGCTTCTTTACGAATACCGGCCAGTTGCCCGAAAAGATGCTTCACGCTCATGCCGTTACTTAATGCCTGGGCGCCGGACGCCTGAATCACCGGCCCGTCGGCCATCGGGTCGCTGAACGGCACGCCTATCTCAATTAAATCTACGCCCCGGCTCTCCAGCGCTTTTATCACCTTTACGGTATCATCAAGTTGAGGATACCCAGCCGTGAAATACACCGACAGGATACCGCTCTTTTTTTCTTCAAACAATTTATCTATTCTGTTCATTCTCTTATATTGTGTTTATTTTTCTCTTTTCTTTGCAACTCGCCGCGTTTTTTGTAATTCACCACACTTTTTGCGCCTCGCTGCATTCTTTTCAATTCGCCGCATTGTTCGCAGCCTATCTCATGCAAAGGGCGACCGGCTGTATGATTGCGGCCGAATCACCCGGCAAAGATAGCTTTATGGGTTCTTTTGCCGGTTAGCGAAACGCCTTTATAAATGTCCGTAACAGTTGTACATTTTTGACGGCGGGCGAAGTTTCAAACCCGCTATTCAGGTCTACCCCGATACATTGGGGATGCGAAAATGCTTTTACAGCCTCCGCATCGCCGGGTAAAATGCCGCCGCTCAACAGGAAAGGCGTTTCGCCCCGGTAGTCCGCAAGGAGTTCCCACCCGAATTTTTTCCCGGAGCCACCGTAAAGCGTTGTGCGTGTGTCGAACAAAAAATAATCGCAACACCCCTCGTAACGCGCCGTCAACTCCAAAGGAAAAGGCTCCCCGGTAACAACCCCAAATGCCTTGATTACGGGAAATCCCTGCTCCCGCAACGCTTTGCAATCTCCGGGCGGCTCGCTGCCATGCAACTGAATAATCGCCAGCCGGTTCTTTTTAGCCAAAGCAAGGAGCCGTCCGGTATCTTCATTCACAAAGACCCCTACCTTCCGCACGCGCTCCGGGATATAAGGCAACGCCTCCCCTGCATAACGGGGCGACTTACGGTAGAAGATAAACCCCATCCAGTCCGCCCCCAGTTGCTCCACCTCGCGCATGTTCGCCTCCTCGCGCATTCCGCATACTTTTATGATCATATTTTTATTTAATTGCCAATTGCCTGTTACCGGTTAGTCAATCATTCGTTTTACCGGCGCTACTTTGCCTCTGTTTACCGGGATCAGGTTCATTGGGTATTAACCTGCGCAATAAACTCCTTGAGGCTTTGCCCGGGATCGCCGCTTTGCATAAAATGCTCCCCGATAAGGAAGCCCCGGTAACCGGCGTCGCGCAGTTCTTTTACCGCGCCGGCGTTCGATATGCCGCTTTCCGATACCCATACCGCCTCTTTGGGCAAGAGAGCCGCCATCCTGAACGACTTTTGCAGGTCGGTCACAAAACTGCCCAGGTTGCGGTTGTTGATACCTACAAGGCTGTTGAGCGGCCCAATATAATCGGCCTCCCGCTCATCATGCAGTTCCAACAGCGCTTCCAATTGCAATTGGCGCGCCAACGCCGTAAACCGTTTACACTCTTCCTTAGTAATGGCGGCGGCAATCAACAACACCGCGCTCGCCCCGCAGAGTTTGGCCTCAAACAGTTGGTATTCATCTACTATAAACTCCTTCCGCATCACCGGTATGCCTACTTCTGCGGTTGCCTGTTGCAGGTCGTCCATTGTTCCGCCAAAATATTTCTCATCCGTTAGCACCGACAACGCCGAAGCGCCGGCCGAGGCATACGCCCTCGCCACGTCCTTCGCTGCTTGCCCCGGTTTACCGGGATCGGCAGCCCTGAACAGCCACCCCTTGCTCGGCGAACGCCGTTTGAACTCGGCAATGATTCCCGGCTTAGAATTTTCCAAAGCCCTTTTCAACGAATAGAAAGGGATATTAACTACCCCAAGCCTTTTTTCCAGCGCGGATAGCGGTAGCCGCTCTTTTTGCGCGGCTACTTCTTTTCTTTTATGGGCAATGATCTCGCTTAGTATATCTTTCATCCCTCAACTATTCAACTCAACAAACTTCTCTAATGTTTTTAACGCCTTTTTCCCATACAACGACTCTTTGGCAATTTCGAGGCACTCGCCTATCGGTTTCTCCTGCTCAATAGTCTGAATGCCAAAAGCGGCGTTGACCAGCACTGCGTTCATCTGCGCATCGGTCGCGCTTGCGTGCAGCACGTTCCGGAAAATCCGGGAGGCCTCTTCGGGCGTATCGCCGCCATACAGCTCCTCCCGCGCAACCCGCCGGTAGCCTAACTCCTCCGGGATATAGAGTTGCTCGCCCTTGTTGGTGATCACTTTAAACTGGCTTGTGAGGGAAATTTCATCATAACCGTCTAAGCTGTGCACGATGCAAAATTTCTTCTTCTCCTCCTGATAGATATAACCGTATAACCGCGACATGGCCAGGTTATAAACCCCCAGCATCTGAAATTCGGGCTGTACGGGATTGACCAACGGCCCCAGTACATTGAAGAAAGTGCGTACCCCCAGGCTCTTTCTCACCGGCGCAACCGCTTTTAAGGCAGGACTGAACAGCGGGGCATGCAGATAAGCGATATGGCAATTGTCGAGGCTTTTGCGCAGCCTGCCGTTATCGGTGGAAAACTTCACGCCCTGTTGCTCTATTACGTTACTTGCGCCACTGATGGAAGTGGCGCCGTAATTGCCGTGCTTCACCACATTGTACCCTGCGCCGGCCACCACAAAACAAGCCGAAGTAGAGATATTGAAAGTATTTTTGCCGTCTCCTCCCGTTCCTACAATGTCGAGCGGACGGTAACCGGCCAGGTCTACTTCCACCCGCATCTCAAGCAGCGCGTCGCGGAAACCCAGTATCTCATCCACCGAAATATTCCGCATCAGGAAAGAGGTGATAAGCGCGGCGACCTGCGTGTCGGGCACATCGCCTTTTACAATAGAAAACAGCACTTCCTTTGCCTCATCGCGCGAGAGGTAGTGATAGTCGAATAATTTGTAAAGTATTTCTTTCATATTTTTAGTATAAAGCATTCCGGAACGTTTTTATCCTTTCAAAAAATGTACTGAAACGCTTGTGTTTTAACTTTGTTTCTTAAGCGGCTTTCAGATGACAATTGACAATTGATAATTGATAATTGATAATTGATAATCTCTGCTGTTGCAGATATAAATATCTAAAAGGGTTCTTTTATTTTTCGATTTGAATTGAGGTAGTTTTGCAGTAAAAAGCAAAATTATGAAATCGGGAAAGTACGTATTCTCCCAGATACTTGAATTACTCACAGAACAACGCCAATTCGATCAAAATGTCAAAGAGCAACTAAATTTATTTGAATGAAAATTTATCTCAATTTTAAACGCAACAGGACAAATTGACAATTGTCAATTGACAATTGATAATTTCTGCTGTAGCAGATTTAAATATCTAAAAGGGTTCTTTTATTTTCGATTTGAATTGAGGTAGTTTTGCAGTAAAAAGCAAAATTATGAAATCGGGAAAGTAGGTATTCTCCCATATCATTTAATTACTCACAGAACAACTCCACTACATTCAAATTGTCAAAGAGCAACTAAATTTATTTGAATGAAAATTTATCTCAATTTTAAAC
>JAISZV010000103.1 GCA_031284475.1 Proteiniphilum sp.
TAAAAGATATAAATAAAAGCAGTAAATGAAGTCTGACATTCAAATAGCAAGGGAAACGCCCTTGAGGAAAATCAAAGATGTGGCGGAGAGTATCGGGATCGACCGTGATGAGGTGATAAGTTTCGGAAGGCACATGGCAAAGGTGCCTCTCCATCTTATAGACCAGGAAAAGATAGGCCGTTGCAATCTTGTGCTGGTAACGGCCATCACCCCCACAAAAACAGGTATCGGTAAAACGACGGTTTCCATAGGGTTGGCGCTGGGGTTGAACAGGATCGGGAAAAAGGCGATAGTAGCGTTGCGGGAGCCTTCGCTGGGGCCTGTCTTCGGAATGAAAGGCGGCGCGGCGGGAGGCGGATATGCGCAAGTGCTTCCGATGGAGAACATCAACCTTCATTTTACGGGCGATTTCCATGCGGTGACCACAGCCCATAACACCATTTCCGCCCTGCTCGATAACTATATTTTCCGCGTGCAGGGTACCGGGGAAGAGATCAAAGAAGTACTCTGGAAACGGGTGCTGGATGTGAACGACCGCAGCTTGCGCCATATTGTAACGGGGCTTGGGCCGGGCAACGGCGCTCCACGGGAAGGAGGCTTCGACATCACTGCCGCATCGGAGCTGATGGCCATTCTTTGCTTGGCGGAAGATGAAGAAGACCTCCGCCGGAGAATAGAGAATATACTGTTGGGCTACAGGATCAACGGCGAACCGTTTACCGTGAAAGACCTGGAGGTGGCGGGCGCCATCACCGTGCTGATGAAAGACGCCATTCACCCCAACCTTGTGCAGACTACGGAGAACACGGCGGCCTTTGTGCATGGAGGCCCGTTTGCCAATATCGCGCACGGATGCAATTCGGTGCTGGCTACCAAAATGGCGATGTCGCACAGTGATTACGTGGTTACGGAAGCCGGGTTCGGGGCCGACCTGGGCGCGGAGAAATTCTTCAATATCAAATGCCGTAAGAGCGGATTACGCCCCAAGCTGACGGTCATCGTCGCAACGGCGCAGGGACTGAAGATGCATGGAGGCACGCCGGAAAAGATGATCAAAGAACCCGATATGGAAGGCTTGAAAAAAGGATTGGAGAACTTGGAGAAACACCTTGAGAATCTCGCCGGTTTCAGCCAGTCGGTTGTGGTAGCGTTCAATAAATATGCTTTCGATACCCCCGAAGAGATTGATACCGTACGCGCCTTTTGCCGTGAGCGCGGGGCGCCGTTTGCGGTCAACGAAGCGTTCGCCGGCGGGGGCGACGGTGCGGTGAAACTCTCCGAAGCGGTAGTAGAAGCCATTGAAAACAATCCGTCGGGAGAATTGAAATTTACCTATGACGATGATGATGATATTGAGACCAAACTCGCTAAGATCGCCACACGTATTTACGGCGCGCGTGATGTGGTAATGGGGGAGAAAGCCCTCAAAAAACTGAAACTCATAGAGGGTACGCCGCTCGAAAAGATGCCGGTTTGCATCGCCAAGACGCAATACTCCTTTTCTGCCGATCCTAAATGGTACGGAGTGGCAAAAGACTTCCGGTTCAAAATCAATGACCTGGTGATTAACCGCGGTTCGGAGTTTATCGTTGCCATTGCGGGCGAAATGATGCGTATGCCCGGATTGCCCGCCGACCCCCAAGCCAAACGGATCGACGTCGTTAATGGAGAGGTGGAAGGGCTGAGTTGATCAATCTACCCGCATCAGGCCGCTCATAATACCGTCGGAAATAAAAATGCCGTCGCGGGTAAGTTTCAACCTGCCGTCTTCGGTTTTGAGCAGGTTCCGGTTGAGGTATTTCTGCGCGTTTTGCATACAGTAGCGGTAATATTCATCGCCGAAACGGGTTGTAAGTTCCGTAAGGTCGAGTCCCCACATGGTGCGTAATCCTGTAAGCAGCGTTTCGTTGTATTTTTCGTTCAGGCTCAGGCGTTCCGTTTCCCGGTTCAGCGCCCCCGATTCCACGCCTTTTATGTAACGGGTAAGCGACGGCGCATTGAAAGACCGGTTGTCGCCGTCGAACGAGTGGGCGGCGGGGCCTAAGCCCAAGTATTTCTTGTTTTTCCAGTAAGCGCTGTTGTGCTGTGAGAAATAACCTTCCCGTCCGAAAGCCGATATTTCATAATGAATATACCCGTGCGATGTGAGCCGGTCTATCAGCATGGCAAACATAGCGACGCTGGCCTCTTCTTCCGCCGGCGTTATCTTGCCGGCCTGCAAAAGTGAATACATCCGGGTTTTCTCTTCGTAGATAAGATGATAGGACGAGATATGAGGAATATCAAGGGCGACGGCCTGCGCCAGGTTGCGTTGCCATACATCCGTCGTTTGTTGCGGTAATCCGTACATCAGGTCTATGCTGATGTTCGAGAACCCATGTTGCTGGCATCTTTTCACAGCGTCGATTGCCTGTTGTGCGGAGTGCCGGCGGCTCAGAAACTTCAATTCTTCGTCGTGGAAACTCTGTATGCCGATGCTGAGGCGGTTGACCGGCAACCGGGAGAGCATTTCCGCATACGCCTCCGAGAGATCGTCGGGATTGGCTTCCACCGTGATTTCTGCCGTGGATTCAATAGAGAAATGGCGTTGCAGCGCATCGAATATCTTCTCAAAATGCTCCCGGCGAAGCCGCGAAGGAGTTCCGCCGCCGAAATAAACGGTCTTTACCGTTTCCGGTATCTCCTCTTTTCTTATCCGGGCTTCGGTGCAGAGCGCATCAACAAAAGCATTCATCTGCGTTTCGTTGACGCCGCTATAAAAGTCGCAGTAGCTACACCGGGTTTTACAGAAAGGTATGTGGATATAGATGCCTGCCACGCGCTACTCTTCCGTAAGCTGTTTATATGCTTTCAGGTATTTTTCCAAGCGCGCCAGTTCGTGATGCGGGATATTGTTCCACCGGCG
>JAISZV010000120.1 GCA_031284475.1 Proteiniphilum sp.
CCAAAGAACGTAGTATTGGAATATTTAAAAAATTCCAAGCTCCGTCTTTTCATAAACGCATACAACCTATTTACCATTACCAAAGTAATAGCGGTTGATCCTGAAAAACCCGCGGATCAATACGGATATATGTATCCCTTGAACCGTACTTTTAATATTGGCGGTTCGATTACCTTTTGATAACAATTTTAATGATAATAATATGAAAAGATTTTTTTTGATAGCGACAACGATGATATTTTTATTGTCATGCATAACGTCGTGCGTTGATTTGAACATTACTCCTACCACTATATTAACCGGCGAAGCCATATATAATGAAGCCGGCGTCAGAGCTTATATGGCAGGGATGTACAACCAACTACCGATGGAGGATTTCAAGTATAGTACAAATAACATGCACGGCGCCCGAAATGGTTATTTTTCACGGACAAGTAATGCGCCACTCTGGGGATTTACAGGCGAAATGGTGACTATAGACACTAATTCCGCAGATAACAACAAGCTTGTTACCGGCTATTGGACAGAAGGGTTCAAGATCATCAGGCAAGCTAACACCTTAATTGAAGATTTGCCAAATTATCCGGCATTAAGCGACCAATCTAAAGCGTGGATAGCAGAGGCGAAATTTATCAGGGCTTATATGTATTTCAAATTGGCACAACGTTATGGCGGATTGCCTAAAATACTTAAACCTCAGTACTTGGATCCCAACGATGCATCGTCAGTGTGGGTAGCTCGTGAAACCCATGCCGACACTTATGATTTCATTTTGAAAGATTTGGACGATGCTATTGCCGACATGCCGGAGAGCAGTGAAGCGGGTAGAGCAAACAAATATGTGGCAGCCGCACTGAAGAGCCGCATTGCACTATTTGCAGCCACCACTGCACGCTACGGTTCCTACAAATTCCAGGATTGGGAAGTAGAAGGCGTATTATTGCAGGGAATACCGGAAACCCTTGCCAACGGATACTTTAAACAAGCTTGGGATGCAGCTAAAATTTTTGATAACGGACCGTATGAACTCCATAGGGGAAACCCTGACAAAACGGCAAATTATGCCGAAATTTGGGAAAAAGTAGAAAGCAATAAAGAATCAATATGGCTTCGTAAGTATGATTTTACTAATTATGTACATTCACACGACTGCCTGATGGCGCCGATACGAATGGTAGCCGCCTACGGAAGTCGTGGAGGCGGCCCTACGCTCGACTGGATTGAATTGTTTGAAGGAGTGCCTTTAAATTCGAGGGGACATTTCAGCGCTTTCGACCAAGACGGCAATTTCTTAGTATATGACAACAGTCACCAATTGTTTGACGGATTCGAGCCGAGGCTCAAGGCTAATCTGTTGATTCCGGGATATATTTATTGCAGCGTCAAATTAGATATTCGTGCAGGTATTATTGATAAGAAATTTGACCCTGCCGTAGACAAGTTCAAGAAGTTCACTATTGACGACGGCGAAAATTCCGCCAGTCTTGCCGCTTCTTATAACCAGGCGGCTTATACCGTAAATCCATTCTCGCCGCCGAATGATAATAGCCGGATAGTCTGGTGGACAACAGCCGATCCTCTATACAGGGAAACTTATGATGCGGGCAATGGCATTAAGTTATACAAAACCGGTTTGGACGGACCAACTATGGGGACCGTTACCTCTACATCCAGCGGATTTCATGTACGCAAATACTTAGACATTAACTTGCCTATTGAAAGACATGTTTTAGACCAATCCACTCAGCCGTGGATTGAGATTCGATATGCCGAGGTATTACTCAACCGCGCCGAAGCGGCCATAGAACTTGCGCAAAACGGAGACGCAACATACGGCGGAATTAATATGCTACAAGACGCCCTTGAATGTATCAACAACGTGCGCGATCGCGCAGGCGCAACATTAGCCACTTTGGCAGAACTCTCTACCAGTCCCGCTTACACCAACTGGTCAAAACCGGGGCTAAAGGGACAGGGCGGATTTGTGGAAGCTCCCAACCGCGCTTTGCAGATTCTTCGTGTAGAAAGATATAAGGAATTGGCTTTTGAAAGTAAAATATACTGGGATTTGCGCCGGTGGTTTACTTTCGATACCCAAATTAACGTGTACCGCAGAAGAATGCTGCTTCCGTTCATGTTTGCCCGCGACGCCACAATTGACGTTGATAATGCAGGTATTCCAAACGGTAAATATATCTATGACTCCAAAACCTCGGAACATCGCACCCTGGGCCTTACTTTCAACGTGGCGAATTATTACGAGGTCATACCGGATTCAGAGTTAAAAAACAACCCGCTACTACAGAAAAACAGAGGTCAATAATCTAAAAAAAAGAATAATATGAACATGAAAAGAATATTTAATCATATAGCGATTATTTGCTGCTGTTTGGTTGCAGTATCGTGCGAAATGGACAATTACGATGAACCTGACGCAACCATACAGGGAACAATTTATGACCACAATGGGCAACCGTTGCAGGTAGAACATGGTTCCCAATATATTCGCATGAGGGAAGTCAGTTGGACAGACGGAGAGGAAGGTTTCATAGGAAATCGAAGGTTGAGCGTACAGCAAGACGGAACATACCGCAACACCAAACAGTTTGCGGGCGAATATCTTATGTTACCCTCCAATGGCAACTTTTTTCCGTATTGGGAAGCTGACGACCTCGAAAAAGACGGCGACAATGCCGGTGAATTGGTGAAAATTTCAGGTACGGTAACCAAGGACTTCGTCGTTACGCCTTATCTGACCATTGAATGGGTGAAAAAGCCTACGATTACATCCGACAATTATCTTGAATGTACCGTGCGTTTCACCCGTAACCAGAAAACAGGCTTTAACAGGCCTTATGTGAAGGAAGCGTCGTTACTTGTATCGCGCACGATGAATACTTCGGGCAGCGACGGGCTACTGTTTCCGTCCCCGCGTGAAATTACCAACGCTATGGAAGGACAGGAGATTGCATTCCGTACAGCAATACCGTTCAGGTATACGGGTATCAAATATAGGATTCGAGTCGGAATGAATTGCCAAACGGCGCCCGGCGACGCTTCCACTAATTATCCGGGTATGGGGGCAAGAAATTTTTCAACAATTGAAGAGATATTTGTTCCGTAAGTTTTTAAATACTTAATAATGAGTTATAAGAAAATGAAAAAAGCAGTGAAATTCTCAGTTTATACTTTACGGGAAATATTTTTTAATAAATATCCGATAAACTTTAATCTAATGAATTATTTAGTAATTGTAGCAATAGCCATTTCGCTAACGAACTGTAATGAGAAAGTTGCTGAAATAAAAGTTTATACCGTTACTTTCGACGCCTATGGCGGCGATCCGACGCCTGAGCCTCAACGAATAGAGGCGGACGGTACGGTAACCGCTCCTACAACTAATCCGGCAAAACAGGGTTACGTATTTCTTTTTTGGCATTTGAATAGCGCTAATACCGCATACGACTTCAAGACGCCTGTAAACAGTGATATTACCCTTGTTGCCGAATGGCAAGAAGAAGCTACGGTTGAATATTTGCAAGTTACATGGAATCTGGACGGCGGCGTATGGCCTGAGAACGACAACCATGCCACGGAAGCGGTAAAAGGCGGTACGCTTGCCGAACCTAATCCTCCCACCAAGACGGGTAAAGACTTTGAGGGTTGGTACAAGGAAGGGGCGTTGATCAATAAAATAACCTTTCCTTACAATCCGGAGGGAGTAACTACAAACATTACGCTCTATGCAAGTTGGACGCCTGTGGTAACTGCAACAAGGTATTACATTGACGATACCGCCGGAAATGATAATAACGACGGATTGTCTTCAGATAATGCATGGAAAACGCTGGCAAAAGTAAATAATAATAACGCTAAATTTGGACCCGGCGATTCTATCCTTTTCAAACGAGGCGGTTCGTGGACAGGACATCTCTCCTTAATTAATATTACAGGCACGGATACTTACAGGATTACATTCGGCGCTTATGGCGCCGGCGACAAACCAAAACTAATAGGAAATGCCGGCGCTATACCAACTGTAACTATTCAGAATCCTAAAAACGTAACCTTCGAAAATTTTGACATAAGCCACATCAGTGGAACAATGCCGCCTCAGAGCGCAATACGCGGTATTTATGTAACTATTAGAAACGAAGGCGTTTACCCTAATATTGTTATCAAAGACAATTATGTACATGACGTAGAAGGACAACCTGTTACCAACCGACACATGCAAGCAGGTATTTTTGTGCGTCCCGAGCACGACCGCGGATATTTCAAGAACTTTTTGGTAGAGGGTAATAAACTGGAACGTTGCTCTGCCCGCGGAATCCTGTTTGGTGATAATGGAGGTAGCAGGAGTTATGATTATTATAACGAAGATGTGAAAATTCGCCATAACGACGTAAGCTACACTGCTTTGGAAGGTATTCTTCTTAGTAATAACTCAAAAAATGTCCTGATAGAACATAATAAGGTATTCTATGCCGGAGGTTATTTCCCGAATTATTTGGATGGCGTGTGTTTGGCTGCCCTTTGGACGAATGCAAAAGATGTGATCATTCAA
Source organism: Proteiniphilum sp. (assembly GCA_031284475.1). Lineage (GTDB taxonomy): Bacteria > Bacteroidota > Bacteroidia > Bacteroidales > Dysgonomonadaceae > Proteiniphilum. The sequence continues at coordinate 4,568 of JAISZV010000120.1, forward strand.
TATAATGAAGTGGCGCATACCCAATATTCCAAACCCGATCCCTGGATTTCGATGGATTCCGAGGCTTTCGATATAGATGTAAATAGTCCCGGTTATCAGATTATTCAATATAACTATACCCATGATAATAAAGGCGGTTTTTTCTTGTGTATGGGAAATCCGGGACCTGACTTTGAGTATTGTATCATACGTTATAATATCAGTCAAAATGATGGTTCTACCGAGTTCGGCTACCGAACTTTTGAATTACATGGACATATTAATAACACGAGAATTCCCTTATACATATACAATAATACCTTGTATAACGATACTAAAATAGCTGTCCAAAACAGGTCGACAGGCGCTCAACATCCGGGGGTCGAATTTAAAAATAATATTTTTTATGCCCCTTCTTTTCAGTTTGACGACCCGGAGAATATTGTTTACGACAATAATTTGTACTACACGGGAGCAAAAGCGACTAATGATGCACATGCAATCCTAAGCAATCCTCTTTTAAACGGACCGGGTACCGGTGGCGATGGTATGACTACCGTAAACGGTTATAAACTCTCTTCGTCGTCGCCGGCAATAAATGCAGGCGTAATTATGCCTAATAATGGCGGTAAAGATTATTTCGGTAATCCGGTTACCACAAGTAAACCTACAATTGGAGCATTTCAGCCCTGATTTATAACAATATACAATTATCAATATTTTTTTATTTAATTC
>JAISZV010000156.1 GCA_031284475.1 Proteiniphilum sp.
AAAAAACGGGAATCACGGAATGGTAGATGCCACATCCTAAAAATTCTCAAAAAACAGAGAAAAGCAGGCTTGATTATCCGTGAGTGGCAATTTTTTGTGTAGATTTGCATCCGATGAAAGAAAAGTTGTTCATATCTCTTTTGGCATGTATTCTCTGCGTGACGGCTGCATACCCGCAGGCGCATATTATACTGCCCGATTCATCGCAGATCACGACGAATCCCGATTCGCTCAACCTTCTGCCAAAGCCTATCCCGGAGGGGCGGGGCCAAAGGGTGCGGTCGGAATCAACCGGACAGGCGTCGCATCTTGACCACCTGCTGCATGATCATGGGGCGGAGGCCGACTCGCTACGCCGGACGGCACAAATGACGCTCTGGAAGATCGACGCGCGTACGGGCGACCGGCTGCCTGTCGTTTCGGATACATTACTTTATAATTACCAGCATACAATCCTTCCCGACGGACAATCGGTGGCGTTGGGCTTTCTGGCGCCGCTGGGATCGCCGGCTTTCTCTAAAATATTCGCAGACAGGCCGGAGACCGAACAGTTTATATTCAACAACGCTTACTACCTCTATCTGAAGAATCCGGAGGAAGTATTGTTCGTGAATACGCGAGTGCCGTATTCCCGGTTGAGCTATAATCGTTCCGCCCCTAAACAGAACAGAGAGGAGCGTTTTGAGGCGAGGCTGACCTCTAATTTCGGGAAGAAACTGAATGTGGGCCTGGATGTGGATATGATCAATACGCGTGGTTATTATAACTCGCAGGCGGTAAAGCATAGCAACTTCTCCTTGTTCGGGAATTACCTCTCAGACCGGATAGAAGCGCATGTTTTTATGAATCTGGGATCGGTGACCAATGCCGAGAACGGCGGAATAACCGATGAACGGTTCGTAACCCATCCCGATTCCATTCAACAGAGTTTTACATCGAGCGATATACCGGTGAAATTTACCAAAACATGGAATTCGCTGAGCAATAACCGCTTTTTTTTGTCCGGAAGATATAACTTAGGATATATGGAGATTACGGCCGATTCGTTGCATAAGGGGCAAGGGCAATTTGTCCCTGTGGCAAGCATCGGTTTTTCATCGCAATTTACGCAGCAGCACCGGCGATTCTTGTCATACGACACAACTTATGTGAATGTGGCCGGCGTGGAAGTGCAGCGGATAGATCAGTTTTATGCCAACCGGTTCTATGAGGGGGCGGTGGATGATAGTATCCGTTTCACCTCGATGAAAAACAACATTTCTCTCAGTCTGAGGGAAGGATTCAAGGAATGGGTGAAATTCGGACTGACCGCTTTTCTGGAACATGATTTGCGCAACTACTCTATGAAAGACGCCGAGGGAACGGGAATGATGCGCCACCGTGAAAGCGCCGTTACCATAGGAGGCGTACTGAACAAACAGCAGGGCGATAATCTCTTGTTCAATATCCGTGCCGATCTTGGAGTATTGGGTGCGAATTTGGGCGAATTTAGGGCAATGGGTGATGTGGAGACCGGTTTTTACATTGCGGGAAAGCGCACAACCCTTTCGGCGCATGCTTATATCAAAAACCTGAAACCCAAATATCTTGAGGAAAACTATTATTCAAAATATTTCCGCCGGAACCACAATTTTGGCGATATCCGAAGGGTTTATGCCGGAGGTAAGCTGTATATACCGTTTACAAACACTACGTTGAGCGCCGGGGTGGAAAACTTGCAGAATTTCATTTATTACAATGAGGAGAAGCTAACTGCCCAGGAGAGCGACAATATACAACTGCTGACGGCGCGTGTAGAGCAGAACCTGCATTTTGGCATATTCAACTGGAATAACCAGGCGGTTTATCAGACTTCGAGCAATCAGGATGTGATCCCCGTGCCTATGCTCAGCGTCTATTCCAATATGTACCTGAAAACGAAGATTGTGAATGAGCTTACCCTGCAATTGGGTGTGGATGCGCATTATCATACCACGTATTTTGCGCCGGGTTATGAACCGGCGCTGTTGCAGTTTTATAATCAGCGTGAAAAAGAGATCGGGAATTATCCTATTGCCACTGCCTATGCCAATATGCACCTGAAACAGACCCGTTTTTACGTAATGTACTATAATGTGGCGTCGCAGTTTATGAATCCGAAAGAATATTTTTCACTTCCGGGTTATCCGGTCAACCCCATGGTTTTCAGAATGGGAGTTTCGGTGAATCTACACAACTAAATCTTTCAAAGCGTGCAATACCGGAACCGTTTATATCTTTATTTTCTTTTGCTGGTAGTTGGCGTAATAGCAATGCTGCTGCTCAGGACGGCTGTAAAAAGTTCCCGGAACGCCTTGCTGCAACCCCGCGATTATAATGAGATAATGGCGTCGGGTGAATTGAATGTGGTAACGGATTATAATAGCATCGGATTGTATGTTTCAGGAGATACCTTACAGGGCTTTCAACGGGAAATGATCCTTGCGCTTGAGAAGGAGTGGGGGATAAAGGTGAATCTCTTCCTTGAGAATAGCCTTGATGAAAATCTGGAGGGACTATTGGCAATGCGCTACGATTTGATAGCCCGTAATATCCCGGTCAACATACAGTTGAAAGATACTTTTGCCTTCACCATTCCTATCACGCTGAACAAGCAGGTGCTGGTGCAACGAAAACCGGAATATAACGACAACATAGAGCCGATCCGACAGCATCTTGACCTGGCCGGGAAAATCATTCATGTGGAGGGTGATTCGCCCGCTATTCTACGCCTGAATAATCTTTCTCACGAGATAGGAGATACCATTTTTATTGTGGAAGATCCCACTTACGAAACGGAACAATTAGTGATGATGGTAGCGTCGGGCGATATAGACTTTACGGTGTGCGATGAGAAAATGGCCATACGGTTGGCGAAACTCTTTCCTGAGATAGATATTGAAACTGACGTCAGTTTCACCCAGTTGGAATCGTGGGCAGTGCGAAAAGATTCTCCCGTGCTGCTGGATAGCCTGAATAACTGGCTTGACCGGTTTAAGGCAACGGCAACATTCGGGAGAATCTACAGGAAGTATTACTGATACACCCTTCCCTGAAAAGATGTATGGACCGTTTCCTCAAAAGGGACGTATTCCACAAAAGAACGTATTCCTCAAAGGAACGCAGGCCAATTCCACAAGAAAAGGGTGTATCACAATGTGATTTCACCCTCTTAGTATTCTCCTATCGGAGAACAATTACAAATATTCAATTCTCAAAGGCCTATTTTCTATTTTGATACAGCCTCATCAGGTTTTACCCGTAGTGTAATTTTAACGTATTCAACGAGGGCCTTGCCTGCCTGCACGGTTTGAATCGCGCATCTCTTTCTGGCGGTCGGCGCGATACTGCTTCCATTGTTTTGTTTTTTCCTTTCCGATAACTTTTTCCAGTTCGGCGTCGTTTTTTTCTACTTCTTTTTCAAACAATGCCTGCATCTCTTCGCGACGCTTGGCCCGATCTTGCACCTGCTCTCTCCCGTTGGCCCTTTGTTGGGCAATCTGTTCGGCCTGTTTAGCGTCTTGTTGTTCAAACAAGGCTTCCACTTGCGCCTTTTCCTTGTCGGTTAGTTTCAACTGTTTTGTAATCTCCTCAGCGCGGTCTTTTGCAGTCCATCTCATACCTGTACGGTCCCCTCCGTTTCTTCCGTTTCTTCCGTTCTCCTGGGCGCCGAGTGTGCAACTCAAAGTGAATATGGCTACCAGCGTCATGAATACAATCTTCTTCATAATACATACATTTTTAAAAGTGAATAAAAATATGATTCGTCCTTATTGACTTCCGAAGTAAGCAAAAGTTTAAAGGAAAAATGTTTTTTATTCTGTTTAAATATCATTATACCAGATGGATATAGCCTTATTTTTATGATTAGTCAGGTTGAAATCCCGTTTCGTCGATAAAAACTGCGTATTGGTCTATTCCTTGATTCTTTGAATTTTTTAACCCATTTTCCACGAATAAGCGTATATTTGCAAAATATAGGGCGACTTGGCAATACTTAGGCAAACTTGGTATTGCTCCCGGTTTTCGCTATATTTGCAGAGCATTTGTAATGAAAATTCAACAGTTGTGGAGAAAAAATATAAAGCAGATAACGGATTTGGGAATCTTTTTTGGGGGATTGCGTTGCTTTTCCTTACAGGCTTTTTCTTTTACAGGCTCAGGAATGGGGAGATAATCTGGACGGATCTCTGCTACATCGCCTTTGTCATTGTTTTTATTCTATCGACCACTATAAAAGAGTATGCCGTCACCGAATTGAATTTTCTGGAGATCCGTTTTGTATTGACGCTGTTCTCAAAGAACCGGCGGATAGCTATTGGCGATATGACAGGGTTGAAAAAGGAGAAAAAAAATCAGCTACGCATCGATAAAGTGCGCGGTTTTGAAGTGTTGAGGGTAAAGGAAACGGATATGGACGCCCTGATCGCCGAATTGAAAGAACGAAATCCGAGGATCAGAATTGCCTGGGAAGAAGAGGAATAAAACTTTTGCCGGATTATATTCTCTAAAAGATATCTTCCCTCGGATATTTCTCTTCCACTTTGCTGAAAAGCCAGGAGGCGACGGCGCCGATTATGAAAAGCAGCAGGCTCAGGAGGAGCGCTCCCCAAAAACTTAACCCTGCAACGGTAAGTTGTTCTGCTGTAAATGCCGGAAAAACCACTGTGGGAAAAATAGCCAGTGAAGAACCGATCACCATCCCCAGGATGAAATGGTACATACCGGAGTAATATTTCCGGAAAAGCCAGGAAGCCAATTTGGCAAACAGTAATACGCATACGATAAACCCGATGACCAACGGGATTATCACGCCGAAATCGAAATCTTTGATGCCGGCGGCCATCTTGTCGTAAAGCCCGAAGTAGATAAGGAAATTGGACGGGCTCATTCCCGGGACGATCAGCCCCAGTCCCATCAACAATCCTGATCCCAGCCATACCATGAGGCTGGGAGTCACTTCTGTGAGTTGTTGGTCCCCCACTAACATCAGTGCGAAAATGGCGATCGTGGTAATAATAAGGATACCCATATCGGACGATTTTCGTCCCTGTTTTCCGGCCATTTTATAGAGAGAAGGAAAAGTACCCGCCACAAATCCTACAAAGAGAGATACAAACAGCGCGGCATATTTCCCGAAAGCTTTCTCTACCACTACGGCAAAAAGAACGATACCGATAGCCGCGCCGATCGCTACGGGGAGAAAGTAAAGCAGGTTTTTCAGAAAGTTTCGTTGTATGTTGGCAAGAAACCTGATTAGCGGATCATAGATACCGAAAATAACGGCCAGTACGCCCCCCGACAGTCCGGGAAGAATGAATCCGATCCCGACAAGAGCTCCTTTCAGGAGACGGATAAACCAGTCTGTAACCGGGTTGATTTTTTTCTGTTCTTTCATTTTTTTCTGTTCTGTAAGTTCTAAATTTAGCCGGATAGATGGCGCTCATACTGCAAAATAAGATTCTAGTTCTTTCAGCGTATTCTCACTTGTGCGGATATCTCTCACAACCTTCCCTTTTTCAAGTACCACAATGCGGTCGCACACCTCGGTTATATGATTGAGGTCGTGGCTTGAAATCAGCATGGTTATTTTTTTCGTGGTTTTCAACTCATTGAGCATCTTTTTCAACCTGATCTGTGAAGTCGGGTCGAGCGCTGTAAAAGGTTCATCGAGGATCAATATTTGCGGATCGCTGATGAGCGCTGCGGCAATGCCTGTTTTTTTCTGATTTCCTTTCGAGAGGTCGCGGATCAGTTTTCCTGTTCCCAGTATCTCTCCGTTAAAGAACTCTTTCATCGATTCCAGGAACAGGGCGGTATCGCCTTCCGATTTATTATATACTTTGGACGTGAAAGTAAAATATTCTTCGGGAGTGAGAAAATCGATTAGGAAACCCTCATCGAGGAACGATCCCACTTTCGATTTCCATTCGTCGCGGCGGGCAACTTTCTCTCCATCGATCCTCGCCTCACCGGAAGAAGCCTCGATAAGATCGAGGATCAGCCGGAAAAAAGTGGTCTTTCCTGCGCCGTTGTTTCCCACCAGCCCAAAACTTTCTCCGTTTCCAATTTCCATGAAGGGAATATCCAGCACAGTAACGCCATGATATATCTTCTTCAGGTTTGTGGTTGTGATGATTTCCGCAACCTCGCCCGCAGACTGTGGTATGGGCGGCGGCGCGTCGGAGAGGGCCATTGATCTGTTGTCGTAGTCTTGCATATATTTATTGTTTTTTTTCTTTGTTGTAATCGTTTAAAGAGGTTGGAAAAATGCCGGGGCTTATTCTTTCTTCCTGAATCCTGTGCAAAGGGCATACTTTCTTCTCAGGAACTGCTGTTCGACCATATTCAGGAGCGGTTCGCGGAAAAGGATTCCAGCCAAACCCATCACGGCGATAATGATCAATGCCGCATGGGCCGCCGAAAACAAATTGAACAGGTTAATTAATGTGACGGGGATTACCAGCAGCGGTATCATCACTACAAAATTTTTGTAGCTTACGCCTTGCATATTCATCGGGGAGCCTCCGGCAAGTTCTATCCGTTTAGTGTTGAAAACGGCTCCCAAAAGATAAGCATAGATGTTGACCCCTATATTGTAGACAAATGCAACTAAGTGATAAATAATAATCTGTTTTCCAAATAGAAAGTAAGGGGTGGTCGCGATAAACGATGCAATGCTCAAGGCGAGTAACAGGAAATAATTAGCCCTGATATAGGTATGGGAGTCTATGTCTCTCGTCATCAGGAAGTCGAAATAAGATCCGTCCCAACTGATGATCCATTGCCCGAATATCAGCATTCCTGTTCCGGTAACGAAAATAGCGACAAACAGCAACCATTCGTGACTATTATTGTATGTTGCATTTGGGTAAAATAACAGCCCGTACAACAGGAAAAAGAGCGCCGTATAGAGCATTCTTTTTGTTCGCTTGTGACGGAGAACTAATCTCATTTCCAGAGAGATGATTTCGCCGATCTTTCCGAAACGTTCCATAAAGGTGAATCTTCCGGTATCGGTTTCTTTCTTTTTCGCTTTCCTGTCGAAATTTTCGGGGTAATAGTTTTTTGCGAAATAGCGCTTATTGAGAAAAAAGGCCAATGCGCTGGGCAGTAGTGCGGAAATCCATGTGAAAGGAGTTCGGGTTAGAAAATCGAAAATATGTTGTGATAATTGAAACAGGGAGAAAATCTTGAAATATTCCAGTCCTGCCGGTACGCCTGTTATCGTTAATAATATGATTGTTCCCGCAAAGATATTATTGAATTTCCGTTTCAGCAGAGGCGCAAGCAAGGTGTTGAACCAAATCAGGAAGATAACAATGAGCAGAAACCTGAAAGCGCAGCCTGTCCCGTATGCCGGATATATTCCGGTGACGGCAAAAGGGATAGCAAAGCATAGCGTGACGTAATTCAACGGGTTGAGCAACGGTTTCAACAGGAGATAATTGACCAGCGTTTCCCTTTTGATGGGAAGTATGCGGTAATTTTCCAACTCCAATGCGCTCAGCGGCTGCATCAGATAACGAATCATGAGAAGAGCTATCACAGCGTATATCATCATGCCGTTGAATGCCGCAGTGGAATCTTGTTGGGGAGCTATTTCTCTCAGCAGCCCGGGCAGCATAATTCCCATTATCACAAGGATTACCACAAAGTAAAGGACTGTTAGTCCCATAAAGATGTTGACCACCAGGTTTTTGTAATATCCGGGTGAACGGTAGCTTTTCAGCCGGTAATGTTTGAACAGTGTTTTATACATGCGTCGGGGATATATGAGTTTTTTTATTTCTTTATCATCGTTAATGGCTATAAAAGCGCGTTTGCTGTCATCGAACATAATGGCATATCCGTTGAATTTGTAAGCCGGGCAAAGTTAACGAAATAATTGAAAAGGAAGAACTAAATCACGATGTTATGTTAAATTTTTCTTCATAAGAAAAATATGATCTATCTTTATGCCATTTAAAGCAGATAAAATTCCCATACAATGAACTACGGAAGCGTTTTACTTTTTTTTCTTATGCCGGTCTGTTTTTCCCTGCATGCGCAACAACAGGAAAAAGAGATATTACATTACATACTGCCCGAATTTACAAGAGGTACGGTGTTGATGAAAAACGGGACAGAACATCAGGCATTGCTCAATTATAATGCGGCAACGGAAGAGATGGTTTTTGACCAGAACGGACAAAAACTGGCTTTAGCCAACGTTACATTATCTCAGTTGGATACTGTTTTTATAAAGGGTCGAAAATTTGTTCTTCTTGATAATAAAAAGTTTGCAGAGATAATGCACCGGAATGGTTATAAGTTTTTGGTACAGTATAAAAGTAAAATAATTCCTCCCGGTAAGCCGGCGGCATACGGGGGTACTTCGCAAACGTCTTCAACCGACTCCTATTCGAGTTGGGCGAGCGATGGCAGGGTGTATCAACTGAAACTGCCCGACGATTTTAAAATAGATTCCCATTACGTTTATTGGTTCGATAATGGCGGCGGGTGGAAGAGTTTTTCTTCGATAGGGCAGATCAGGAAATTTTATAACAAAGAGAAGGCGCTTTATAATAAATATACCAAAGAAAATAAGGTTGATTTTACCAACCCTGAATCGGTGACTGCCCTGATCCGTTATATGGAGACAAATTCACAGTGAATCAGACTTCACTAATTATTATCCCGCTTTTTGATGATAATCTATCTCTCAATTGTTTAAACTCAATAAGGAAAATCTCTCGTAGTTTAATTACTCAAGTTTTGCCGCTCATATTGTTTTCCAAGTCAAATGTAATGGCTTGCTGTTGCTCTTTCCTTTTACTCTTGCTCACTTGTACCTGTATCTGTACTTGTATCTGCTACTTCATCTACCGGAATTATTTCGGGACGGTTTTCACCTTTCAGGTAATTGGGCAGATTCATTCCCGCCATATTGAACAGGTCGTCGAGTGGGGGAATGGTTTTCATCAGCCCGGAAATGAAGTTGGCCGTGGAACCTTTGCCGTGCTCGTTGTTGCCCGAATCCCAGACGGTTACTTTGTCGATCTTCAGGTTCTTCACCGCATCAACCTGTGTTTTGATCAATTCGGGAAGTTTTTCAATCATCAGCAATTGATAAGCCTTGTCGGGATCGCCGCCTGCGGCTGAAACCACATCTTTGTATCCCTGAGCCTGCTTGCTGAGGATTTCAAATAAGCCGCGCGCCTCCGCATCCATTTTTGCGAAGATGGCGTCGGCTTCCCCTTTTGCCTGCACGCGGATGCGTTCCGCTTCGGCTTGCGCGTCGATGATGGCTTTCTGTTTGGCGATTTCGGCCGGCACTACGATATTGGCCGTTTCGGTAGAACGTTCACGTTCCGCACGGGCATTTTCCGCTTTTTCTTCTGCGGAATAGGCCTCTTCCAGTGCTTTTGCCTGCTGCACCTTTTCGGCGGCTACGGCCTGACGCGCCGCTTCCGCTTCTTTCTCGCGGCGGGTAGCGTCGGACTTGGCAATGGTGATCTTCGCTTCGTTTTCACCTTGTACGGCTGTGGCATTGGCTTCCGATGTTTTGATACGGGTCAGTTTATCCGCTTCGGCTTTACCTATCGCTTCGTCTTTTCTGGCCGATGCGATGCTCACCTCACGGTCTTTGTCGGCTATGGCCTTACCGGTTTCACCGATTTTTTCCTGTTCCGCCACGCTAATTTTGGCCTCGTTGATGGCTTTGGCAGCGGCTTCCTTACCCAATGCTTCGATATATCCCGATTCATCCCTGATGTCGGTAACGTTCACATTGATGAGTTTCAGTCCCACTTTTTTCAATTCCGAATCCACGGTTTTCGAGATGGCTTCGAGGAACTTATCGCGGTCGGAGTTGATCTCTTCGATAG
>JAISZV010000184.1 GCA_031284475.1 Proteiniphilum sp.
ATATCCTTTGCGCAAAACAGGAAATCATTCCCCCATTTCTCCACGCGAATCTTGCCAAATTCGCTCTTTTCCAATAAAATACTCATACTCTTTTCATTTTTTACTAATATGTTTCCGCCGGGGACTCGAACCCCGGTGTATGCCGTTCGGGATAACTGATTAACTTTGCCGTTGTAAATTCTAAATTAATCAATATGGACAAAGAGATTAAACAACTTCTCAATCAAATTATCGCCAATCAACTTGTGATTTACAAGATATTGAAAAACAAACAAATGACTCCTGATTCATGGGTTATCGAAATGTTGAAAACAGAGGCCGATAAAATTCATACAGTTGATGCAAGATACTCGGAATAATACCTAAATCCATATTTCTGAGGCATTTCTATCGTTTTTTTGTAGATAAGTATCCCAAAAATCCGATATTCGGCAACCGTCTCCGTCACGATTGCCGCACCTTCGTCGTGCCCCTCAATTACCGGATAAACCCTTTTCTTTATCATGCACGCCCCCCTTTTTATTGTATTTACCTTCTTGCCTCAGCGCCTCCAACAGCCGTCCCGCACCCTCCTGCGTGTAGAACGATTCCTGTAGTAACCTGTTCCTCGTCACACGCGAATAAAGAAGCATCAGCATGTACGCATCCTGTCTGTAACCGCTCAGCACATCCCCAACCTCATTCTCGTCCGTCTGGCACTGACGAGCCACCAACCGTCTATCCGACGCCGACAGCCCGTCCTCCATCTCGCGCAGCAGTTCCTTCACCGCCTTCCGCTCCGCACGTTCCTCCGCGCGACGCATCACCCTCACGTCCGTCGAATACATGCCATACTTCCGGAGCGCCGGCAACACCTCTCCCGTAATCCAACGCCGGAACTTACGCGCCGCAGGCTTGTTCGACCGGATCACCAACGCATACAACCCCGATTCCGTTATAAACAACATCTCACGTGTCTGACCTGATACAAAAATTTTTTGTATCAGCTTTTCGTCATCGTCAAGAGCCTTCACACTCATGCTGGTATCCAATAGTCCCAGCGCGTCGCATACATCCTTTGCACAAAACAGGAAATCATTCCCCCGTTTCTCCATGCGAATCTTTCCAAATTCGCTCTTTTCCAATAAAATGCTCATACTCTTTCCACTTTTTTGTTAATAGTGAAATTTCCATTAAAGACGGTGATACAGTTCATACTCTTCGACTTTCCCGTTATACAGTGGCCTGCACGTCTTCTCGTAAACCTTCAGGCCGGCGATTTTTATTGTCTTTTTCATCGCTACGAACCTATCGTCCCGGTTATAAACCGGCTCTACCATTACTTTGATGATACTCATACTTTTTTATTTTTCGTTTAAATACTTCGTCCGATACATTTTACGTACCATATCCGACTTTTTTCCTTTCACTCTTCCCCGTAGGGCGTTCCAGACCGTTGCCCGTGAGCAACCGCACAATCGCGCCAGTTCGCTAACATATCCGACCGGCAAAACGTCAATTTTTATTTCTTTCTTTTCCATCTCTTTTTTGGCTACCTTTGTAGCGTTTGACATTTGATTTATGCCAGCAAAGATAATAGCTAATTTTCTACCATACAAATTTTCGGTAGAAAATTTACTCGTAAAAAAGACTAAAAACATGTGCGTGCGAAGCAGAATATTAAAATATCTTGAATATAAACAGATTAGCAAGTATCGTTTTTATAAAGAAGTGGGGGTTGCTAATGGTTTTTTGGACAAAGAGGGGAGTATAGGTACAGACAAATGCGAGAAAATATGCTATTGCTATCCAGACATTAATCCCGAATGGTTACTTCTCGGCAAAGAGCCAATGTTAAGGCCTGGCGATGCTGCTATATATAATAATGTAGAGCCGCCAGCACTGGAGTCGAAGCTGGCACCGGCGGAACCGTCTGTTCTTTATTCCATGATACTGGAGCGGAGTGAAAGGCTGGCCGGCGAAAACGGCCAGTTGAGGGCGGAAAATGAACGTTTGAAGGCGGAGAACGGGAACCTAAAGGCGGAAAATGAGAAGTTGAAATTTAAAAAACAGACCTATCGTGATGATTTTAGCGATATTCCCCCGACACTGAAAGAAGACCGGCAGGAAGTGGAAGAACAAATAATAAAATAAATGAGATATGACTAAACAAAGTGACAATGCGGCGGATCCCCGTAAGGATTTATCACAAAAGAACCCGGAAGATAAGGGGCCAGGATTAGAGTATTACAGGGATCTATTACGGGAGTTTCCTGCCATGGCCGAGAAAGCCTCTCAGATTCGATATGTGTTTTTTCAACATATTTTACTTGTTTCTTCCAGTGTTCTTGGTATATTAATTTCCCTGCATCAAAACAACTCACCCTGCATATACACCCGTCTGGTATTCCTTCTATCCCTTCTGCTATTTGCAGCCGGTATCCTATGTATCGGTATAATTCTACACGATCATTCGCTGCTGCCAGGAAAGCTCCAACAGAAGTATTCGGATGAAGCTGTACAAGCATTTCAAGAGCGCCGCGAGATGCCTCCCGTGGTGCTCCCTGAGAAGAAAAAACGGACGCTATTGCTTGAAAAAATCGGCCCGGCAATACTTTTATCCGCCTTGCTTGTTCTAATAGCGCACGAAGTGTTGATTTCATTTGTCTAATCGTTTCAAATACGTTTTTTTCTTCCATCCCTTTACTCGTTTTCGTTTTTCTCCTGCATCACATTCATTTTTCCCCGCAAATATACGCATTATTCCGGCAAATTCAGACAAAATCAGCATGTTATATCGGCAGGCCCACCCGAAAAAAACCCTACCAAAAACGGCATTAAAGGGTATCAAATCCGTTCAAATTATGCCTTTCCGCGCATCAAACCGGAGTCATACCCCCCCCTAAAAAACGGATTTAGTGCCTAACTGGTGCCCAACTGGTGCCTAACTCCCTTTTTTAACAATTCCCTTAACATTTCGTCTTCTTCGTTTTTCTCCCTCGGATTCCGCCATTTTTCCGTCCATTTTTCGTCTTTTTTTGTCTGTCGGTCTATTCCTTGCCACCCGTCCTAAAGCGCTAAAATACGCCCATTTTACCCCCAGAAAAGGCAGAAAAAAGATGTCCCGGAAAGAGACTTAAACTTTCTCTCGCCGGAACCCCATTTTCCTGCCCAAAAATTAAAGCAGAATTAAAGCAAAACTAAAGAAAATGTATCAGGTGTTTTTCACCGCCGATTTTTCCTGCATGTTTATCTTATTGATTTCATGCACTTTCCTGTTCCCACCCTTTCCCCCATTTTGTACCGTTTGATTTATGCCCCATACAAGTAAACTCGCCACCACAGAGTATCTCAAGTCTTACTATGACGAAGATATAGACCTCAACGCTATCTATCGGTACATGGATAAGTTGTACAACAAC
>JAISZV010000205.1 GCA_031284475.1 Proteiniphilum sp.
CTGCTGTGCTTTCAGTTCACAATCACGCATAGAAACCTGACTCTGCCGGCGCCGCAACTCACCGTATTCAATAGCCCCGGACAAAGTGAAATCGCCCTTTTCCATCACAATAAACGACGCCACTTTGAAATTCCGGAGACCAATTTCCTCCCGCACCCCGAAAAACGTATTCTGTTGCTGTCCGACGACGCTTTTTCCTCTTATCATACCGTACAACCGTTCCCGTTAGACGTTCTGATCCTTTCACAGCAGGAATCCTTTAATCTCAAACAACTACTCGAGCTGTTTTCTCCCTCGATGATTGTCTTAGACAGTTCCCTGTCCCGCTACGCCGCCGCCAGGATAGTCCGCGAGTGTACCGCTTTGGGCATAAAGGTGCATGATGTAGCGGAAAACGGGGCCTTTTCTCTAAATTTTTAGTATTCTTCTTCTGTAAAAAACTTTTTTCATCTGCGTGCGCTTGGAAACTGTAAGATTTTCATGTACTTTTAGCATCCGGAACAGTTCAAAATCGGAAGTAGCGGGTATAAGCATTTTCAATGCGCCCGGTAGCTTTGCCGTATGCCGGCGACAGGAATAAAAGAAGCGGACGCACTTCATATTGCATGTGCCATAGCCGAAAGTTGTGATTTCTTCATAACTGTGGACAAACAGTTGTTGAAATATCGGGATGAACGCATAAAGATATGTAACCCAATAGAATTTATAAATAATAATGAAATATGACGAACAGCGCAGCATTGTTGGACAGAGGCATAAGACGTCTTAACAACGAGTTGGAAATTTTGGACGCCGAACGGTTTATAGCTTTGCTTATTCGGGAATCTTTCGATTATACCGAATGGCGCAGAGACAATTTATTCGTAAACATGAGTCTTGATGAAATTATAGACGAAGCCGACAAATATTGCAAAGAAAATGCAGAAACAACCTTATAAATGACGGTTTAGCCGGTAACCGGCAAGTTGTTATTTGCTCTTAAAAATTCGTATCTTTGGTCTCTGAAACAACCGGAAACAGATAGTAATCCCCAGGATAATTTGTGATTTGCCCTCAAAAGTTTGTACCTTTGTCGCCCTATCAAACCACAGAGACTAAAATGAACTTTACAACATCGATCTCAAATGTGATTCAACCCCGGAAAGTGGAGCAGATCATGAACGCCATCGACAGGGCGGAAAAGATCGTCATTACCACGCATCTTTCTCCCGACGGAGACGCATTGGGATCTTCTCTCGCACTCTATCATTTCCTGAAAAGGAGAAACAAAAACGTAAGGGTTATTGTACCCAACTCTTTCCCCTATTTTCTGAAATGGATAAAAGGCGCACGTTAGATTGAAGTGTATGAATATAATCCGGCAGCGGGGCAGCACATCCTCACTCATGCCGACCTGATCTTTTCGCTGGACTATAACATCTCCAAAAGAGTGGGCGATATGGGTACTTTTTTAGATAAGTCCCCGGCACAAAAAATCCTGATAGACCACCATCTTTTCCCCGGAGAAAACTTCGACATAACGGTATCGCACCCCGAAATATCTTCCACCAGCGAACTCCTGTTCAGATTGTTTTTTCAGGCGGGAAAGTATGATGAGCTGACACAAACGGAGGCCGAATGCATCTATTGCGGCATGATGACCGACACCGGAAGCTTTACATACAATTCAAATAATCCTGAAATTTTTGAGATCATCGGCCTGCTGCTGCGAAAAAACATCGACAAAGACGCCATCTATTCGCAGGTATTCGATAATTATTCCGAAGAACGGTTCAGGCTGCTCGGATTTACCTTATCGCAGCGGATGGAGATATATCCCGAACTACATTCGGCGCTCCTTTATCTTTCTAAGAAAGACCAGTCCCAATTCCGTTTTAACAAAGGCGACACCGAGGGTTTTGTGAATTATCCGCTCAGCATCAAAGGCATCCTCTTTTCTACTTTCATCCGTGAAGATGAAGGGTTAATCAAACTTTCGTTCCGCTCCCAGAAATCGTTTCCATGCAATGAATTTGCAGCGGAGTTCTTTAACGGGGGAGGCCATCTGAATGCGTCCGGGGGAGAATTTTACGGCGCTTTTGAGGAAGCGACCCGTATTTTCAGGGAAGGATTGAAGTCATACGAAGAGAAATTGAAAAGTGTGGCGAACGATCTTTAACCCATTTTTAAGAATAGATAATGTTTATTTCGGCGCAACCTCTGTTTTTTTGGTGCGGATTGTGTATTTTTGTAGGCTTATTCGGAACTCTAATATGACTTAATTTGATAATTAAAATACATCGTATGAAACTATTCAATTCCATAGTTCTCACACTTATCGGGCTGTTGATCATAACCGCCTCTTGCAATAACAAGAAATCATACGCCGACTATCTGAAAGATGAAAGAAAAGCCATCGATCTCTTAATAGCGAAAAATAATCTTGAGATTCTCAGTAAATTCCCGGCAAATAGCGTATTCGGGGAGAATGAATTTTATAAAGACCCTAATACAGGCGTCTATTTTAATATCATCACCCTTGGCGATACCACTCATAGGCTGCAATGGAGGGAAAAAATACATGTCCGTTTCAAAGGGTTGAACTATTTCAAGGATAACGATACAATATTGTATTCCAATTTCCTGAGCGCCTTTCCGGAAGAATTGGAATATATCGGGCCTGTTTCTTCGGCAACAAAAAGCAGTTATACAAACGCGGGATGGGTTGTTCCTCTGACCTATGTAGGCCACAAAGGAAGAGTAAAAATGATCATTCCCTTTGAAATGGGATCATCGTACGACCAAACCTATTATCAACCGACTTATTATGATCTGGTAGAATACAGATTCGATAGCCAGTGGTGATTACGAAAAAAGAAAACTCTTATGACATTAATCAAATCCATATCAGGGATAAGAGGAACAATAGGCGGAGCGGTAGCGGAAAACCTGACTCCACTTGATATTGTAAAATTTACGGCTGCCTACGCAGCATTTATCAAAAATTTATCACAGAAGCAAAAACCCTGTATCGTTGTGGGGAGAGACGCCCGTATTTCGGGAGAAATGGTGCACCGCATCATCACCGGAACACTCATAGGGATGGGGTGCGACGTCACCGATATAGGAATGGCAACCACCCCCACTACGGAGATCGCCGTTGAAAAGGAAAATGCTTCCGGAGGTATCATTATTACAGCCAGCCACAACCCGAAACAGTGGAATGCCCTGAAACTACTGAACCACAATGGAGAATTTCTGAGCGCCGCCGAAGGAGAAGAAATCCTCTCCATCGCCGAAACGGAAGGCTTTTCATTTTCCCCGGTAGACGAACTGGGAAAGATTTCCCAGAAGCAATACCTTCACGAGCATATCCAGCAGGTTCTGTCGCTCGGTTTAGTGGATAAAAACGCCATAGAGGCAGCCAACTTCCGTGTGGCGATAGATTGCGTAAACTCCGTCGGAGGAATAGCCATCCCGGAATTATTATATGCATTGGGCGTAAAAGAGATTTTTAAACTCTACTGTGCGCCGCATGGTAATTTCTCTCACAATCCCGAACCGCTGCCGCAGCACCTGACGGAACTCGCCTCACTCACGCGAAGTTCCAAAGCGACCGTCGGTTTTGCCGTAGACCCTGACGTAGACCGCCTGGCTATCTACTGTGAAGACGGAGAACCGTTTGGCGAGGAATACACACTGGTTGCCGTATCGGATTATGTTTTGCAACATACGCCCGGCAATACGGTATCTAATCTTAGTTCAAGCCGGGCATTGAGGGATGTTACACGCGCCGGAGGCGGTGAATATCATGCCGCAGCCGTAGGAGAAGTAAACGTAGTGGCTAAAATGAAAGAAACGAATGCCGTAATCGGCGGAGAAGGCAACGGCGGCGTTATTTATCCCGCCTTACATTACGGCCGCGACGCGCTTGTGGGCATTGCCCTGTTTCTTACCTATCTCGCCAAATCGGGGAAAACACCTTCGGAACTGAGAAAGTCGTATCCTCCCTATTTCATGGCAAAACAAAAGGTAGAACTTACGCCCGGCATCGATACGGAGTTGATCCTGAACAAGGTAAAAGAACGATTCGGCGACCAGCAGATAACCGAGATCGACGGAGTAAAAATCGATTTTCCCGACAAATGGGTGCACCTGAGAAAATCGAACACCGAGCCTATCATCCGTATTTATTCGGAAGCGCACTCCGCGGAAGAAGCGGAAGAGATCGGTAAACAGGTTATCAACCTCATTCAAGAGTTTTGACCCAAATGCCGCTTCACCTCATCTGATGCGGCTTTTGGGTTAAATAAACCAAACAGGTACGGAATAACAATGAAAGAGACGCTAATCAGTCGCGAAGAGTTGCGCAGTCTGCACCCGGCACTCAAGGGAAAGTACGGAGACAGATTGATAAACTTGGGTATGAAAATATCCGCATTGAATGTTGCGAATGAAATTTACAACCGTTCCAAACATCTTACCGGCCCTGATTTTTGTAAGGATCTGCTGGATAAACTCGAAATCACCCGTACGGTGAGAAATGCGGAGATCCTCGATGAGTTCAAAAACCGTTCTTTTATCACGGTGTCCAACCATCCTTACGGACATATCGACGGGATTGCAGCGATTGAGACCGTGGGCAGCAGGGTTCAGCGCTATAAA
This sequence comes from Proteiniphilum sp., assembly GCA_031284475.1. Lineage (GTDB taxonomy): Bacteria > Bacteroidota > Bacteroidia > Bacteroidales > Dysgonomonadaceae > Proteiniphilum. The sequence continues at coordinate 4,645 of JAISZV010000205.1, forward strand.
ATGATGGTAAACGTTATATTGGGATTGATCGATACAATGGCTGAAAACTTCATCACGGTGAACCCGATGAAGTATGCCGAGAAAAACAATATCACCTTCGCCGGTATCAAGGAAAGCATCGCCCATATACATGCCGGATTCCCGTTGGGGTTTTTCTCTGCAGGAGCGGTTTCAAATCTTACCTTTAAGAAAGGAAGAATGGTAATTGAAGACCGGGAGTGGCAACCGGCAGTGATTAAAATTATCCGGAAAGTGCAAGTGCCGGTCATTCCGATGCATATTTCCGGGCACAACAGCCTGTCTTTCTACATGTCGAGGATATTCGGTTATAAATTCCGTACCCTCAGGTTGTGTCACGAACTATACAACAAAAAAGGCAAAGAGATGGTGATCACTTTCGGCAAACCCATCATGCCGGACAGCATAGCGTCGTTTAAAGACGATACAGTGCGTCTTGGCCAATACCTGAAAGAAGAAACCTACGCTTTAGGATACAAATAAATTCAAACGAAATTCATTAAGAATAGACTTTTTTTACGCTCGACAAGGTAAATAAGTTTACTCTGTACTCGTTTAACGAAAAAGTTCCTATCTTTGAATATTCAAAAAAAAGCACGCTTATGGCAAAACACTCTTTACAACAAGTGAAGCAACGTTTTGGGATCATTGGGAACGATCCTAAGCTGGATCGTGCTATCGATATTGCCTTACAGGTGGCGCCAACCGACCTCTCGGTGCTTATTACCGGGGAAAGTGGTACCGGGAAAGAAAATTTTCCGCAAATCGTGCACCAATACAGCAACCGGAAGCATGGCCCCTATTTTGCCATCAATTGCGGTTCGATACCCGAAGGCACTATTGATTCGGAACTTTTCGGACATGAAAAGGGTTCATTTACCGGCGCCACCGGAACCCGGATAGGATATTTTGAAGCGGCGGACGGAGGTACGCTCTTTCTCGACGAAGTAGGCGAACTTCCGCTCCCTACACAGGCACGCCTGCTTAGGGTACTGGAAAGCGGGGAATTTATCAAAGTGGGTTCCTCGAAAGTGGAGAAAACCAACGTGCGTGTGGTGGCGGCTACCAACCTCGATATGGTCAAAGCCGTGGAGAGAGGGAAATTCAGGGAAGACCTGTATTACCGCCTCAACTCGGTACCCATCCGCATCCCTCCGCTGCGCGACCGGATAGAGGATATTCCTCTCTTGTTCAGAAAATTTGCGGGCGATTGCGCCGAAAAATATATGATGCCCTCTATCGCACTTACCGACGATGCAAAAGAAAGACTGAAGAACTATCGTTGGCCCGGTAATGTGCGCCAACTGAAGAATATTACGGAACAGATCTCGGTCATTGAACAGGAGCGCCTTATCACATCCGATATACTTCAGAAGTACCTGCCCAACAACGAAGTAGGAATGATACCTGTTTCCGTGCATCAAATTCAGGAATCGGAACAAAAATCATTCGCCAACGAACGGGAGATACTCTACCAGGTACTGTTCGACATGAAAAAAGATATTACCGACCTGAAACATGTGGTAAAGAGCATCATGGAGGATTCGGCGCAACATACGCCATACAATACATCTTCTTCCGAAATGCACCACTCCTCGTCTATCATTACAAACGACAATACCCGTGTTTCGGTTCCCGTGAAATATGAGGCCATGCCCAAAAAGATCGCTTTAGACGAACCCGAAGGGAACAATATCCAGGAAGCCGCCGAATATGAAGAGAGCGCTTTGTCGATCAGCGATGTAGAAAAAGAGATGATCATGAAGGCGCTGGAGCGGCACAATGGGAAAAGAAAACTGGCAGCCAACGATCTGGGTATCTCAGAGCGTACGCTTTACCGCAAAATTAAGGAATATTCCCTCTTTTTCATCTTCCTGTTATTACTGGTCTCTGTCAGTTCATGCCGTATATCTTACTCGTTCAGGGGCACCTCTATCAACTATGATCTCACTAAAACGCTCCAGATAACGCACTTCGTAAATCAGGCGCCTCTGGTTTATCCTCCGCTTGAGCAGCGGTTCAATGAGGAGATGAAAGATATGTTCACCCGCAACACACGTCTGCAATTGGTGAATCAGAACGGGGATATGGAGATCGAAGGAGAGATCGTAGGGTATGAGCTTACGCCGATGGCGGTACAGGAAGATGCGTTCGCCTCCGAAACAAAACTGACCATGACGGTACGTATGCGTTTCCGGAACAATAAAACAGATGTCCCCGATATCGAGGAGAGAATATCGGCCAACCGCACGTTCTCCAGTAGCGAGGTGTTTGACTCCGTACAAGACCAGCTTCTTAATGAGCTTATCGATGAAATTGTAGATCAAATATTCAACGCCACCATGTCAAACTGGTAATTCAATGGAAAAGGAAGATCTATACGGATGGATGGAAAATCCGGACAGGCTGGACGCTTCCACGTTGGAAGAACTAAGAACGGTTGTAGAGGAGTATCCTTATTTTCATACTGCTAGGCTCCTATATACAAAGAACTTAAATCTGGTTGACAGTCAGGGATATGAAGAGGAGTTAGGCAAAACGGCTGTTTTGTGTAACGACAGAAGGAAACTGTTTTATCTTATCTACCGGGAGGAATACGGGAAGCTGCTGAATAAAAACGAGGGGGTTCGCTTAAACAAAGGCGACAGGACAGATGAGTTGCTTGAATCTTTCCTTTCGTCGCTCGGGGAAAGAGAGATGATTGAGCCGGCCGTAGAAAATATGGAACTGAACCTGGCTACGACCAACTATCTGTCTTACCTGAAATCGCTGGGGGAAAGTATCGGCAATCTTGATCAGGCCGAATATCAAAAACTGCAACACCAGGATATTATCGACGCCTTTATTGAAAAAGCGGAATCGGATATACGGTTCGTACCCCAGGAAACGTCCCCGTCCGGCACAAGGCAAGAGGCAGAGGAAAAAGAAGAAGGAGGAGAATTTCTGACCGAAACACTTGCAAGGATATATATCAAACAGAAAAAATATGAACAGGCGCTCACAATAATTAAAAGGTTAAGTTTGAATTTTCCAAAAAAAAGTGTTTACTTTGCACACCAAATTCGTTTTCTTGAATTGTTGATTATTAACGAGAAAAATAAAGACAAATAAGATATGGATATTTTCATCACAATCCTTATTGTACTGGCAGCGATCCTGATGATCTTTGCCGTGTTGGTACAGAAATCAAAAGGGGGAGGACTGGCCAGTGGTTTTGCATCGTCGAACCAGATTATGGGCGTCCGGAAAACAACCGATTTCCTGGAGAAATTCACATGGACATTGGCCGGTACGATCATAGTTTTAAGCATCCTTACGGCCAAATACACAACCTCACGCTCAAATGTTCCGCAATCTCAGATAGAAGTTGAACAACCGGCTCCGCTGAATCCTACCACGGCGCCGAACGTAACTCCGGAAATACCCATTCCGTCGCAAATTCCCGTACAACCTCAACCGGAAGAAGGAACGCCGGAAGAGTAAAAAATAACTTGCCATACGGCTTTAGTGTAACAAAGTAAACTACTTCATTAAACAATATGAAAAGAAGGCAAGTTTACTTGCTTTATGCCGTTGTGGGAATTGAAAATCGAGGAGCGAAAGCGGCTCAATTGACAATTGAGAGGAGCGAAGGCGACTCAAATAATAATCGAGGAGCGAAGGCGGCGACTCAAATAGTCTAATGCAATTGAACTATGTTCGTATGAAAAGACTGTTGTTCCTTTTTTTCCTGTTATCAACCCTGTCGGTCGGGGCGCAGATCATCAGATATGATACGATCAGGGTATCTCCCGATGACGAACGGAATATTCATCTCAATCGTTCCCGGAACGTAAAAGCGACAAATGCACCCTTACGGAGGAAAAATGTATATACCTCAGGGAAACAGTCTGCCGCTTTCGACAAAAGCAAATTGCGTTTCGGGGCAAATCTGG
>JAISZV010000209.1 GCA_031284475.1 Proteiniphilum sp.
CGGCAACGATTGCGCCAATCGCCGTACAGCCTTACACAGGAAAACCGGTATATGTTATTCCGCGGATAAGCATCCGCCAAACAGCGAAAGCCGGTACGGAAAAAACGGTAGAACTGCGCTTCAGCGAAGACTTTACCGTGGCTTACAAAAACAATGTAGCGCCCGGTACGGCAACGCTTGTCATCATGGGCATCGGCAAGTATGCCGGCGAACTTGTTACGACATTCAACATCGCGGCGGAAGAATAGTAGCGAAAGAATCGCGGCGAAAGAATAAATGAAAGCCCGAACTGCAATTAGTTTGATTTTGCGGCTTCCGCGATGAAACGAAAGAATCATCGCGGGCCGCAACAATCACGGTTCAAGCGGCAAACAGGGCAAAAACTTAACTTTGACATACCTGAAAATATTTTCTTTCATAAAGCCACATTTGTTACCTGCATTAATAACGTGAAGAAATAGCCGGATATTTTGAAGGGATTTACTATCTTTGGAGCTGATTTTTGCGACGGGCGTATAATATATCGTTAAATTCAGTACAGATGCACTATAAGTTTATCGCATGGATATTCCTGCTTCTTACTTTTGACGGAATGCTTTCTCTTTCCGCGCAGGAGTTGAATGCTGTCGTAAAGGTGAATAGTTCCATGATCCGGGGTACAAACAGACAGATATTCAATACCCTTGAGGAGTCATTGCGCACCTTTATCAACGGGCGCAAATGGACAGACGTCCCGCTTCGTGCAGACAAAGATGAACGGATAGGCTGTTCTTTTACGCTTGTTATTACCGAGGCGCTTTCTTCCAATTCTTTCCGGGGTGAACTTTATGTGCAGTCGCACCGTCCGGTGAAAAACAGCGCATATATCACTCCCATGTTGAATATGCGTGATACCGGAATGGAGTTCGACTACACAGAGTATCAACCCTTGCAGTTCGATCCTCACTTTATGCAGGGAAACCTGACGGCAACAATCGCCTATTATGTATACCTGATCCTGGGGCTTGACCTTGATTCCCGTTCCTCTTTGGGTGGCGCTTCCTGTTTCCGTAATATGGAGCTGATTGCTTCCGGCGCGCAATCTTACGGATGGAAGGGCTGGGAACGGAGTGACAACCGGAACCGTTCGGCTATCGCCGCCGCCTTTAACGACGGGGCGTTGGAAGAATACCGGCAAATGTGGTTCGATTACCACCGGAAAGGGACGGATGTGCCGGGTGGAAACGGTAAGCCCGGAGTGGAAGAAATAGTTCCTTCGATCCGGTTCTTGTCTACATTGTATACGAAACGCCCCGCTACCGTACTGATCAGGCTGTTTGGAGACGCCAAACTCGAAGAGATGGTAACCCTGCTTTCCAAAGCCGGCGCTCAGGAAAAGAAACAGGCCTACGAGGATCTTTTGAAATTGTACCCCGCCCGTAGCGCGGAATTAGAGAGGTTGAGATAAAAAGATATATGTTAAAGTCGCTGTACATACAAAATTTTGCATTGATCGACTCGCTCAGAATCGGATTCGATCCCGGTTTTTCAGTGATCTCCGGTGAGACGGGTGCGGGCAAATCGATTATCCTCGGCGCTCTCTCGCTGATTCTCGGACAACGCGCCGATGTGAAGCAGATCAAGCAGGACGCCGAAAAATGTGTCATTGAAGGGGTTTTCGATCTCTCGGCCTACGATCTTGCGCCCTTTTTTGAGGCGCTGGACTGGCTCTACGAGGGCGATGAGTGCATTCTTCGACGGGAAATATGGAGTAACGGAAAATCACGCGCTTTTGTGAACGATTCGCCCGTCTATCTGAACGACCTGAAAGAATTGGGAGACAGGCTGATTGATATTCATTCCCAGCATCAAAATTTGTCGTTGAATGACAATCTTTTTCAGTTAAATGTAGTGGATCTGCTTGCCGGTACAGCGAAGGAGCGTGCAGAATACGGAGAAGCCTATTCCGCGCACCGTTCGTCGGAGAAAGCATTAAACGATCTCAGGGAGCAATCCCGCAAAAACCGCGAAGAAGAAGATTACCTCAGGTTTCAACATACCTCGCTTGCGGAAATGAATCTGCAACCGGGCGAACAGGAGCGACACGAAACAGAGTTAGAGGCGGTTGTACATGCGGAGGAGATCAAGACGGGACTTTTCGCCGCTACCTCGCTCTTGTCGGAAGATGAGCGGAGTGTGGAGTCGATGCTGCGGACTGTGGCTGATACACTGCATAACGTGCAGCGGTTCTATCCGCGGTTGTCCGAATTGGCGGCCAGGGTAGATTCCGCCTTTATAGAACTGAAAGATGTGCGTGAAGAAATAGCCGGATATTTTGAAGAGATAGAGTTCGATCCGGGGCGCAGGCCGTTACTGGAGGAGCGTTTGAGCGCTATCTACGACTTGCAGAAGAAACACTCCGTAGCTACGGTGGAGGAATTGATCGATTTGTGTGATGAAATGGGGCGGAAATTGGAAAATATTGATTCGCTCGACGAACGGTTAAAGGAGTTGGAAAGGGTGACGGACGAGATGCGGAAAGCGATGACGGCAAAAGCCGGCCGGTTAAGTAAAAAGAGAAAAGAGGCTGCGCCCCGTATTGAGAAAGAACTCATGGAAAGGCTTGCCTACCTGAGGATGCCCAACGTAAAGTTCCTTTGTGATTTTAAACCCAAAGAAACGCCTGATGCTACGGGAGCCGATACCGTTCAGTTTCTTTTTTCGGCCAATAAGAATGTGGCGTTGCAACCGGTTTCGCAGATCGCTTCGGGCGGAGAGACGTCGCGCCTGATGTTATGTATCAAGGCGATGATTGCCGGAGCGACTTCGCTGCCGACCATCATTTTCGACGAGATCGATACCGGCACATCGGGCGAGGTGGCCGATAGAGTAGGAGCTATCATGGAGGAGATGGGCGGTCGGATGCAGGTGATCGGCATCACGCATCTTCCGCAAATCGCATCCAAAGGAACTACCCATTTCTTAGTCTACAAGGAGGATTCGGGCAATATTGTAACGACACGGATAAAGGAACTGACTCCCGGAGAGCGGGTGCAGGAAATCGCCCGCATGTTGAGCGGTGCGGAAATTACGGAACAGGCAATAGAGAACGCAAAGGTGATGTTGAACAAAATATGAAGGAAAAGGAGATGATTTTCGGCATTCGTGCCGTTATTGAAGCGGTGGAAGCCGGAAAGGATATAGATAAGGTGCTGGTGAAGCGCGAACTGTCGGGTGAATTATTCCTGGAATTACAGGAACAGCTTCGCCGGTATGAGATACCCATGCAGAAGGTGCCGGTGGAGCGGATAGACCGTATCACCCGGAAAAACCATCAGGGGGTGATCGCGTTTACTTCGTCCGTCACTTACCGGAAACTGGAAGAGATTGTCCCGCTGCTTTATGAAGAGGGAAAAACCCCGTTTATTCTGGCGCTGGACGGACTGACCGATGTGCGTAATTTCGGCGCAATCGCCCGTACCTGCGAAGTGGCGGGTGTGGACGCTATTGTGATTCCTTCCAGAGGAAGCGTGTCGGTGAATGCCGATGCGATAAAAACTTCTGCGGGCGCATTACATTCCATTCCTGTCTGCCGGGAAAAGAGTCTGAAAGAGGCGATTGTTTTTCTTAAAAACAGCGGCATAAAAGTAATCGCCGCTACGGAAAAGGCGGCTTCGTTTTATACTGACACGGATCTTTCCGTGCCGGTCGCCATTGTAATGGGATCGGAAGATACGGGCGTAGCGCCTGAGCATCTGCGTATCTGCGATGAACTGGTGAGGATTCCCCAGTCCGGCACAATTCAATCGCTCAACGTATCCGTTGCGGCAGGAGTGTTGATCTATGAGGCGGTAAGGCAGAGGGGGTTGATGAGCTAATGTGCCAATGTGACTAATGAAATTGAATGATTCAAACAATTATCAATTGTCAATTGTCAAAGTGTGCCAATGTGAATAATGAGGGAAAGCGGGATAATGAAAAGATGAAAATTAATTCTAATTTCTAACTTATTCAAAAATGAAGAATTTAAAATATTGCATTTTTCTGTTTCTAAGTATTTCGTGTTTAGGAGGTATCAAGCATAATAATACCGATTCCGAAACTAAACGTCTATTCAAAGAACAATATTTATTAGCTTTTGAAAAGC
>JAISZV010000304.1 GCA_031284475.1 Proteiniphilum sp.
CTGCCGGGGCCTTTTACGTTCATTCTGAATACCGGTAGCCGGTTACCCAGAATATTCAAAAACCGGAAAGAAGTCGGCATCCGCATGCCCGACAATAACATCATTTGCGAAATCGCCACCCTGCTGGACGCTCCCCTGATGACGACCACACTCCCCTACGATGACGAAGATGACATTGAATACATCACCAATCCCGAACTGATTGATGAGAAATTCGGTTCTCTGGTCGATCTTGTCATCGATGGAGGTATCGGCGATACCGAGCCTTCAACAATTGTTGATTGCACCGGTGATGAACCCGAAATTATCCGGCAGGGAAAAGGCGTACTGGAGGAGTAGCTCCCCCTTTTACTATCATTGATTGAAATCCCACTTCCGAAGCAGGATAGGAAGTAACCACTCCATTAAATATAAGATTGTCTTCAACCCAGGTCTCTTTCTACTTATTCCGATTAAAAATAAAGCCCGAACCCTACTTTCAATCCAAACTTGGAATAGGTACTGTCTTTAAAACTAAGATCGTAATAAATGGCAGGTTCCAGTGTAATGGTTTTGGTAATGAAGAAAGCATATCCGGTCTCGGCAAATGCGCCGAAGTTTGTTACAGAACCGCTTGATTTCGTTTTCCAATGTTTCATTTTTAACCCTGCACCGAGATAAATACCTGTTGTCTGGAAGTAATAACGACCACCCACACTTGTGTTATAAGAATTGGCAGGCTTTGACCAATCGCCACCTACAGCTACCAACAACGCAGTGTTATCTATCAGGAAAGCGCCTACTTGTCCGCTTACCCCGAAGTTCACGCCCTCATGACTACTATACGAAAAATCTAATCCTGTAATAGAAGGATTTACGATCCATTTTCCTTGTTCAAACTGCGCTTTAGCTGCGATTGACAGACACAACAGGCAAAGGCTAAAAAATAGTTTTCTCATTCTTATTTGTTTTTGGTTTATTATTTATTGTCTTCTTTGCGACGCTCCCGTAGTTTTTCTTTCTTCCTCAGGACAAACCAGAGAAGAAGAACAATAACGTAAGAAGCGCCAAAGGTTACATATTTTTCCGTACTACCGATCTCCGTGTTGCGCGGCAAGAAATAAACAGCCATTGCAGTCACGTAGACAAATAACGCCAAAGCCAGCCAAGTCGACTTTTTTAGTTTCCTTCTCATATCTTCTTTGTATTAAATCTCTTTTTCCATAATATATACCACACAGCGCTCATCACCACACATACACCCCCTATGCCATAGGAGAGGGGGTCGGAGAGCCTTAATCCCTCCGGTGCAACACAAATGTATGTAACACAAACGGCAGTCATAAACAATGCCGGAATAAGGGTGACCGGAAAAGGTTTCTTCTTCCGCGTAAGATAGATGGTCAACGTCCATAGCGTAAATACGGAAAGCGTCTGGTTAGACCAGGCAAAATAACGCCAGATAATATTGAAACCTTCCTTGTCTCTGAGGCTGAAAAGCAAAATAGCCATCGTTACCAAAAATATCGGCACACAGATCATCAAGCGTTTCGAAACGGATTTCTGGTCAACCTTAAACATATCCGCTACCATCAGGCGGGCAGAGCGCAATGCCGTATCACCGGTAGAAACAGGAGCTGCAATAATTCCCAGAATAGCCAGCAACCCTCCGAACGCGCCCAACCATCCGTTGGATATACCGGAAGCCACATCAGCGCCGGTATAAAGCGTTTCCTTCCCATTCAGCATATAGCTAATGCCGTTTTCCTTAAAGAAAGAAGTAGCCGCGGCCGCCCAAATCAAGGCAACGATACCCTCGGCAACCATTGCCCCGTAGAAAATAGGACGCCCCTGCTTTTCGCTGGTCATACACCGGGCCATCAATGGCGATTGTGTAGCATGAAAACCGGAGATCGCTCCACAGGCAATTGAGACAAACATCATGGGAAAGATGGACAATCCGGTATAGTTTTCTCCCAGCCCTTCCGTGATCTCGGGAAGTTGCGGGTGATGCCAGAACAGCATGAACAGAATACCGAGAGCCATAAAAAGCAAGACCCCGGCAAAAAGAGGATATATCTTGCCTATGATCTTATCTATCGGAAGCAAGGTAGCCAGGATATAATAGATAAAGATAACGATGATCCAGAACGTTGCGTCCAGATGTGCAGGCGTCATATTGGCCAGCAATCCGGCAGGGCCGGATACGAAGACAGCGCCGACAAGCACCAGCAGCAAGACCGTGAAAACACGCATGACCTGCTTTGTTCCCAATCCCAGGTAACGTCCGACCGTATCGGGCAAGCTCTCACCGTTGTTACGCAACGAAAGTATACCGGCCAGATAGTCATGGGTAGCCCCGGCAAAAATCGTACCCGCCACAATCCAGATGTAAGATGCCGTACCGAACTGAGCCCCCATTATTGCTCCGAAGATAGGCCCCAGGCCGGCGATATTCAGGAATTGTATCATGAAGATCTTCCAACCGGGCATCGGGATATAGTCTACCCCATCGGGATGCAAAAGCGCCGGAGTAGGTTTGGCCGTTGGCCGGACAATACGTTCTATGATTTTACCGTATACAAAATATCCACCGATAAGCAGTAAAAGACAGACTGTAAATGTAATCATAATAGCT
>JAISZV010000305.1 GCA_031284475.1 Proteiniphilum sp.
AAGAAAAAAGCAGTGCGGCAGGAAGTCAAGCAGCAAGAACTGATTGCCAAGATACCGAGTAATCGCCCTTATATTTCCATTGCGGAAGCCGTTTTGCTTTTCGGTATTTTCAATTTGCTATATCCCATATAATAAGTATTTATTCGTATATATAAGTATGATTTAGTCGCACATTTCCGTTATTTATGTCGTGTCGCAAATCTGCTGCAAATATACAATAAAAAAACGATATACAAGGATAAAAATCAAGAAATATTTATAAACAAAAAAGGTGTAACTTATTAGGTTACACCTTTTTATCTATTTATGCTTACTGCTTGTTTGGGGGCGTTACTTCACTTCTTCAAAGTCTACGTCGGTAACGCTGTCGCCGCCGGATTGGTTGTCACCCTGCGACTGTTGACCGGCGTCCGCTCCGGGTTGTGGACCGGCTTGCGCGTTGGAGGCATTATACATATCCTGCGATGCTGCTTGGAAAGCTGTATTCAACTCATTGGTCGCTGCGTCGACGCCATCGATATTTTGCGCTTTGTGCGCTTCCTTCAGTTTATTGAGGGCTGCTTCTATAGGCGCTTTCTTGTCGGCGGGTATCTTGTCGCCCAGATCTTTCAACTGCTTTTCAGTCTGGAAGATGGTAGAATCGGCATGGTTTAACTTGTCGATGCGTTCCCTCTCTTTCTTATCGGCCTCGGCGTTGGAGGCTGCCTCTTCTTTCATCCGTTTGATTTCATCATCACTCAGGCCTGAAGAGGCTTCGATACGTATCTTCTGTTCTTTGGTGGTTGCCTTGTCCTTGGCCGAAACGCTCAGGATGCCGTTGGCGTCGATATCGAAAGTTACTTCAATCTGGGGAACTCCACGCGGAGCAGGCGGAATACCGTCGAGGTTGAATACGCCGATTTGCTTGTTGTCGCGCGCCATCGAACGCTCGCCCTGTAATACGTTGATCTGTACGGAAGGCTGGTTGTCTGCTGCCGTAGAGAACGTTTCGCTCTTCTTCATAGGAATGGTGGTGTTGGCGTCAATCAGCTTGGTCATCACGCCGCCCAGCGTTTCAATTCCGAGCGAAAGAGGGGTTACATCCAGCAGAAGTACGTCTTTTACTTCTCCTGTCAGCACGGCGCCCTGGATAGCGGCGCCAATAGCGACTACCTCGTCCGGGTTTACCCCTTTGTGCGGTTTCTTTCCGAAAAGGGTTTCCACCAGTTCCTGTACGGCGGGAATACGGGTGGAACCACCTACAAGGATCACCTCGTCGATGTCGGAGTTGGTCATTCCGGCGTCTTTCATCGCTGTCAGGCAAGGCTGCTTGCATTTCTGCAACAGGTCGTCGATCAGTTGTTCAAATTTGGCCCGCGAGAGCGTTTTAACCATGTGTTTCGGAATACCGTTCACAGGCATGATATAAGGAAGGTTGATCTCGGTGCCGGTAGCGCTCGATAGTTCGATCTTCGCTTTCTCGGCAGCCTCTTTTAACCGTTGAAGCGCCATCGGGTCTTTGCGCAGATCCAGTCCTTCATCCTTCATAAATTCATCGGCGAGCCAGTCTATAATGCGATGGTCGAAATCATCCCCTCCGAGGTGGGTGTCGCCGTTGGTGGACTTTACCTCGAAAACGCCGTCACCCAGTTCCAGAATGGAAATATCGAAAGTGCCGCCACCCAGGTCGAACACGGCTATCTTGGAGTCTTTGTTCTGTTTATCGAGTCCGTAAGCCAGCGCGGCGGCCGTCGGTTCGTTGACGATACGGCGTACGGTTAGTCCCGCTATTTCACCGGCCTCTTTGGTTGCCTGGCGTTGCGCATCGCTAAAGTATGCCGGTACGGTGATCACTGCCTCTTTGACTTCCTGCCCGAGGTAGTCTTCGGCTGTCTTTTTCATCTTTTGTAATACGATGGCCGAAATTTCCTGCGGCGTGTAAAGATGTCCGTTGATATCGACGCGTGGAGTGTTGTTGTCTCCCTTTGCCACTTTATAGGGTACGCGGCCGATCTCTTTCTGCACCTGATCGAATGTTTCCCCCATGAATGTTTTGATGGAGAAGACCGTATTATTGGGGTTGGTAATGGCCTGTCGCTTGGCTGGATCGCCTACTTTGCGCTCGCCGTTATCCATAAAGGCCACTACCGAAGGTGTAGTCCGTTTGCCTTCATTATTGGGGATTACAACAGGTTCGTTGCCTTCCATAACGGATACGCACGAATTGGTTGTCCCTAAGTCTATTCCTATTATTTTTCCCATAATTTATTGTGTTATTATTATATTTCTTTTCCGTTTTAATTTGTTTGTCAAAAACGTGCCGGTCATTGCCGGTTTGTTTTTTTGATTCATTATTTCTTTTTCAAATGTTGTGCCAAATTTTCAAGACGAAAGGGTTTCTGCCAATATGACGGGTTCACTTTTTTACTTTCAGCGACTTCCTTTCTCAAAAATAATCTCTACCTTTGGTGAATAAAGTTTAAAAGCGGCGGCTGTTTTTAGCCTTGCCCGGTAACAAGGATAATAATTTTAAGATTGAACGTTATGAGTTCTATGTACACACAACAAGACCTGGAATTACTGCGCGAAAAAGGAATATCTCAGGATCAGATCGATATGCAATTGAATTATTTCGGTACGGGGTTTCCCTATCTTTCTATCGTAGCTGCCGCTTCTGTAGGGAACGGTATTATGAAAGTGGGAGAAGAAGAGGAAAAGGTATACCTGGATGCATGGCAGGATTTTTTGAACAGGAAGAAAAAGGTAACCAAATTTGTACCGGCTTCCGGCGCTGCGAGCCGTATGTTTAAAGATCTGTTTGCCTTCCCTGACGCCGGTTATGATGTGCCTTCCACGCCGTTTGAGAAAGAGTTTTTCGACCGGATTCAACAATTTGCATTTTTCGGCCCGCTCGATGAAACATGTAAAAAATTATTCGCAAAGGATGTAGCGACATTGTGTAAAGAAGGAAAGTATAAAGATGTGGCGTCCGCATTACTTGGCTCCGAGGGGATGGATTACGGGAACATGCCTAAAGGGTTGCTCCTTTTCCACAAATATCCCGAAGGGAATCGGACTCCTGTCGGAGAGCATCTTACCGAAGGAACATTCTATGCTAAAAATAGAACAGGAGTGGTGAATGTCCATTTCACCGTGTTGCCGGAGCATAAAGATATGTTTGAACTCCTGGTGGCAGCCCGAAAATTGAACTATGAGTTTAAACTGGGCGCTACTTTCTCGGTATCATACAGCATCCAGAAACCGGGTACCGATACCGTTGCCGTGGATATGAATAATGAACCCTTCAGGAATGAAGACGGTTCTTTGCTGTTTCGTCCCGGCGGGCATGGAGCATTGATAGAAAACCTGAACGATATAGACTCCGATGTGATCTTTATTAAGAATATCGACAATGTAGTCCCCGACAGGCTCAAGGAGGACGAGGCGCGCTACAAAAGGTTGTTGGCAGGCATTCTTGTCGTCATGCAACAACGTACCCATGCTTACCTGAACCGGTTGGAATCGGGAGAAGCCACTGCGGATGAAATGGAAGAGATGCTGGCTTTCACGGAGAAAGAATTGTCTATTTCTCATCCCGGACAGTTTGCTTCGGAAGATGAACTGAAAGAATACCTGAGGAGGAAATTCGACCGTCCTTTCCGTGTTTGCGGAATGGTGAAGAACGAAGGCGAGCCGGGCGGCGGCCCTTTTATTGCCGTCAATCCCGACGGAACCGCTTCTCTCCAGATACTGGAAAGTTCCCAGATCGACAAGAATAATCCTGCCGCAACGGAGGCATTCGGGAACAGTACCCATTTTAATCCCGTGGATGTGGTATGCGGCGTGAAATGTAACCGAGGTAACAAATACGACCTGACGGAATTTGTGGACAGGAATACCGGATTCATCTCATACAAATCGAAAAACGGGAAAGAACTGAAAGCGCTGGAACTACCGGGATTGTGGAATGGGGCAATGAGCGATTGGAACACTGTCTTCGTGGAAGTCCCCGTCTCCACTTTCAATCCGGTGAAGACGGTGAACGACCTGCTACGGCCGGAACATGAAACCATTCGCCCCAGCCCATAACCAAATAATCTTTATTGATTTGCTCCATTTTCTGGAAACTCAACCAAAAGGCTTCACGGTGGTCTATCGTGTGTCCCATTTCATTTTCGTGTCCGGTGATCACCAGTTTAGGGTTAAATCCTTCAACCAGGCCATTCATTTCATAAGTCCAACAATTTACGACTAATACATCCGGCTGGGGAATCTCTTTTTTTATATTGGTAATCCACGTCATATCCTCCTTATTATATTGATCTCCAATATGAACAATGGTTTTCTTCTCTTCTGTTGTTACTACATAAATATTATTCATCAATTCATCTTGATTTCCAGGAAATATCCTCACTTGATGAGTTTTTTGGTTTTTCCCTAATTTTAATTGTTTGTTGATTACTTTTTCAGACCGTAAATGTAGTATATTCTTGTTGTCTTCCCATAGATTTGTCGGACCGACGACCGGTTTGCCGGCCTTTATGAACATTTCGGCAACTACCGGATCGGCATGATCATTGTGGTTATGGGTGATAAACAGAACGTCGCAATAGTCGACGATTTGCCGGACTAAAGAATCGGGTATTAATGTTTTGCCATTGCATATACCCCGTACAATATCAAATGCTATGGTTACAGATCCGGTACGGGCAATAAAACCATCATTGTAAACTTTATAAATTTTTATCCCCTCATTTACCGGCTCGGACAGATCTGTAATAACTTTATTAATTCGGGAAAAAAGGAAACTATAAAACGGCTCGCTATTGTCATATTTGGTCTCATGGAGCATAACATCCAGATTGTAAAGGGCCAGCTTTCTGACCATCGAAGATCCGATTGTAGGAGGATTTTCCGTTAATGCCAGATCAATCAGGTCGAACATACGAAAAGCTTGTTTATTAAGGTAAGCTTCCGAATTGCCCCAGAAAGCGCTTTTTTCAATCGTATTTTTCTCTTGTGCATTTGTACTACAGGGCATCAATGAAAGTATAATCCCTCCCATACATAATAGTGTATAAAAAAGTCTTTTCATATTGTAATTTGTTAATTGAAACATTACTTTATCAAAAATATAATGGATATCATATCCACTTGGTTCAGAATATTAAAACAAATACTTAAACTAAAGACAATATCTCAAAATAGAAAATAAGTCTCTGAATTTAAATATTTGGAATTGTTTTCCGATTTGGAGTACGAATACAAAGAGGGTGAAATCACATTTGCGATACACCCTCTTTAATATGATTCACTTATTCCCAATTAGGATCTTGATCCAGATTCCGATTTCGTTCCATTTCAACCAAAGGTATGGGCCAGATCTCGTGACGCGATTGATATGTGCGTTCATACATCAGATCTCCGAAAATATCAGTAGCATTCTTAACGGTTGATTTTAACAACCCCCAACGACGGATATCCCAATAACGTTGACCTTCGCCAGCTAACTCATAGGCACGTTCATTTCGGATGCGTTGTGTCATCTCGTCTTTGCCGTTAACGGTTAACCAGGCGGCGCCTGAGTTCAATCCGGGCATCCCTACACGGGCGCGTATCTTATTGACTTCAGCGACAGCCTTATCTATTTCGCCATTTTCGTTATAGGCTTCAGCAAGCATCAACAGGACGTCGCCAAGGCGGATCAATGGAAATTCATAAGGAGTGCGGTTGTATTCACCCCAATAGCCATCAAGATTACCGGTAGGAATCCATTTACGCCAGAAATAAGAATTCCAACCTTCAGAGTTCCGTATAAATGCAAGCGCTTCCATCGGTGCGCCGCCTTGTGTTGGATCAGCGAATACAAATTGCTTGTCGCGAGGGTTTGAACCGGCATCCGTACCCAGATAATGAGAATATGGAGTGATTACATTCCAGCACAAACGTGGGTCACGCTTACGATATACATCCAGCACCTTAGTAGTATCACAATCCAAAGTACTGGTGATAACAGTGCTGCCTTGATCAATGGCAACACTTAGTAGTCTACGGCGAAATTGCGAATTCCCTACGTTGAAACCGGGAAACACATCGTCCCAATTGAATTGTGAACCATCGAGGTTCTCATACTTATCGACCAATGTGGTGGAAGGCACAATAACGTTGCTGGCAATGAGACGCAGGGTCGACTTATTTCCAAAATAGGAAACAATATCCAATGCCTGGCCGGCAACGTTGCCATCAATAGATTGTATAGAAAAGATCATCTCATTGCTACGCCTGCCGTTGTAGATTCGGAATAGATCTTCGTAGTCAGGATGTAAAACATAACCGTAGTTGCTGCTTTTGTTGTACACTATCTCTTCGAAGTCTGCAATGGCCTTACTCCATTCCTTGTTGAACAGGTAAACCTTGCCACGAAGTGCATAGGCTGCACCTTTAGTCGCACGACCATAATTACTGTTATCCCAACTGACGGGGAGCTTGGCAATAGCCTCGGTCAGATCGTCAATAACATGCTGGCGAATTTCTTCGGCTGAACTGCGTGGGTTGGTTACCGTTGCAAACTCTTTATTAATCACACAAGTTTCATCATAATAAGGCACACCTCCCCAGCAGTTAAGCATGCGGAAGTAGGCCAAGGCACGAAGGAACTTGGCCTCGCCGGTCACCTGGTCGATTGTGGTTTGATTGATCGGCATACCGGCTACATTACGGATCACGGTGTTCGAGCGGTGAACCAATTCGTAAAGATATTGCCAGTGGTTTTGCACGGCGCCGCTGTTCGAAGCGAACGATGTACCACGGGAAATGTCAGCCAAAGGGCTGCTACCATCGGCTAAATCAGTACACATATCGAATGTGAACTCTAAACCGAAGCACCATGACGCTTTCATGGCTGCATACATACCGACAGCGGCTTGTTTCGCATGAGTTTCGGTTTGCCAGAATGTACCGCCCGACAGTTGAGTAGAAGGTACATAATCCAAATCAACACAACCGTTAAGCAAAAGGAACAAGCCTAAAAATGCTGAAATTATTTTTTTAGTATTCATTGTTTTCTAATTTAATGATCTTACTGTTTTAGAATGATAAGTTGATTCCTACAGAGTATTGACGGAGCGCAGGATATCCGACGCCGCTTGCAATTTCAGGATCCAAACCGGGGAAATCGGTAATGGTGAACAGATTATCAATACTGGTGTAGACTTTCAATGTCTCAACAAAGAACTTCTGCGTGATGTGTTTAGGAATGGTGTAACCCAATTGGATATTCTTGCAACGAAGATATGCCGCGTTGAATAGGAAAGCGTCACTGGCTTGATTGTTTTTGCTGTTTGCATTGTTGCGTAATCTCGGATACTTCGAGTTATAGGGATTATTGGGAGTCCATGCATTGTCGGTAATGTCCTTGTTGAGCGATTGTCCCATAACGGTGACGAAGCGGAAAGCCTGGTTGTTATAGTAAACCTGATAGTCGCCTACTCCCTGGATAAGTGTGTTGAAGTAGAAATTGTTCCAGGTCAAACCGAGATTTGCGCCATAGGTAAAACTGGGGACGTCTCCATGACCGATTTCTACACGGTCATCCGTATTCAACTGACCGTCGCCATTAGCATCAGCATAGAGGAAGTCGCCAAGATCAGGACGTTGATATGTCGCAAAGTAGTTGGTTTTTTTATCAACCAGCGATTGTACATAGTCCAAGTCGGCTTGATCGCGCACTATGCGATCTACAGTGATCATGTAGAACTGATTGATAGGTTTACCCTCCTGTATCTTGTAAACGCCATTGATCGAAGAGACGTCACCTTGGAACTTGGTTACTTTGTTGCGAACATAACCCAAGTTAAAGCCTACACTATAAGTAACTTTGCCAATATTGTCCCTCCAGTTGATGTCGAGGTCTATACCCCGGTTGTTAACCCTGCCCGCGTTCTGGTTGGGTACAGTGCTCGTACCGTGTTCCAACGGAACAGGGAGTGAAATCAGGATACCCTTGGTATCTTTGTTATACCATTCAAATGATCCGTTCAGACGATTATTGAGAAAGCCGTAGTCGACTCCCGCGTTGGTCATATATGTGCTTTCCCAGGTCAGGTTGGCATTGGCAAGCCCTGTTTCCGCAAGGCCGCCGGTAATGGTATTATTCAAAATGTAATTGCTTGGGGAATAGAGCGATTGATACATATAATAGTTCGAAGTGGAATTGTTACCGAGCGAACCGTAAGATGCCCGGAGTTTCAACGAACTCAACCAATCTTTCGTATTTTGCATGAACTGTTCTTCGGAGATACGCCAACCGGCCGATACTGAGGGGAAGTAACCCCAACGCAGTTCGGGAGCGAACTTCGAAGAACCGTCGGTGCGTAAATTAGCCTCCAGCATATATTTATCATCCCAAACCAGGTTGATACGGCCAAAATAAGAACGCATCGCCCATTCATTGTAGTAGCCGCCAACGGGTCCATCTGTTGCACCTGCATCAAGAGCAGTCAGCGATTCATCAATAAGGTCATATCTCCGGAAGTATTCATATTCATACTTATTATATTCCTGACTGGTACCAATCATGGCAGAAACGTCAAGTTTATTTACTTTAAATTCGTAACGGGCAGTCACATCCGACGTATTGAATGTGTTACGATAATTGTATTTTCTGATATAAGTACGAACCACGCCTTCGCGAAGCAGCACAGGACCGTCCAAAGTAAAGCGATACAAGTTGCGGTCACACAAATGATGTTCTATATTACGATCCCAATAGTTGTATGAATAGGAAGCATCAATGGTCAACCCTTTGACCGGAGTGAGACGACCATACATCTTAGCCACGGTACGACGGGTTCGGGTAGGAAATTCGCTTTTGTAGAACCACATACGCCTGTAAGGATTAAAGTTGCTGACATTTTCTTCTTCGGGATTCTGAATACCTCCGTAAAGACCGGTTTCAGGATCGTAGAGCGTCATACCGGGTACACTATTGAATGCTCCGGAACCCCAAATAACGTCACCACCGGCGGCGGCGACGTCAGCGGAAGGGTCGTTGGAATCAATATAACCGAAAAGATTAGTTCCGACCGTCAACCAAGGTTTGATGTCTACGTCAATATTGGCGCGCAATTGATAACGATCATAATTGGAATGATAAATCATGCCAGGGTTGTTGATATAACCGAAAGAAAGATTGTAGCGAGCAGCTTTAGAGCCTCCTATAGCCGAGATAACGTGGTTTTGAACAACTGAAGGATTACGATAGATATGGTCTTGCCAGTCGGTATTAGGGTAAACCGTAGGATTCTTGCCCGCATCGTTGCGCCATTCATCGATTTTACCCTGAGAAAACCGGGGAGCCTGGCCATTGGCAGTCAAACCGGTATTTTGGATCTCCATGAAATCGGCATAGTCGGTAACAAGGTTGAGCCGTTTGGCCGTGGTTTCAAATGAAACATTACCGCTGTAGGTAATCCTGGCAAAGCCTTCCGCACCTTTTCTGGTGGTAATCAGGATAACGCCGTTGGCTGCCCGGGAACCGTAAATAGCCGATGAAGCGGCATCTTTCAATATTGAAATAGCCTCAATGTCTTGGGGATTGATGTCGCTGATCGCAATACCGGTCATACCGTCCACTACGATAAGAGGGTTGGCGTCATTCAAAGTACCCTGTCCACGAATGCGGATGGTTTGCGATTCGAAACCGGGAGTATTACCTCCGGTGTTTCTAACTGAAAGACCCGCAGCTAAACCCGCCAACGCATTGGTCGCATTCGTTACGGGGCGGTCGTTGAGTGCGTCCACCTTAACCGAAGATACGGCGCCAGTTAGGTTTACCTTTTTTTGCGTTCCATATCCCATAACCACCAACTCATCCAATGCCTTCGTATCTTCCTGAAAAACAATAACAAAACGTGTTTTACCTGCAATGTTGATATCCTGAGACAGATAGCCGATATACGAAACATGGAGCATGGCATTGTTTTCAACCCGCAACGAAAAATTACCATCGACATCTGTCACCGTACCGTTGGTCGTACCCTTTTCCACTACATTCACGCCAATCAGCGGTTCGTTGTTCACATCGGTTACCGTTCCTGTAATTTCGCGTCTCTGTTGGGTTTTCAGTGGTTCGGGATCGGCCGTTTCGATTTTTCTTTTAATGATGACGTAAGATTTCTCCCCCGTTTTTTCATAAGTGAATTTTGAAGATTCCAACGAACGGTACAACCATTCTTCCATGTTGTTTGTTTGTGCGGTAAATGACGGAGCATTTTCACCTTTCATTTTTTCATAGTCGAAAGAGACGATTTGTTCGGTCTCTTTCCCAAATTCCTGAATACGCTCCATCCGTTCACTCATTGTCTCGTGCGGAAAACTAAATAATGACTGAGCTTTCGCGAATGAGTGCGTACTTAAAGAGCAAGCCACGAGAAAAATGGCTATGCGATAGACTTTGAATTGATTTTTTCTCTTTTTCATTTCTTCAGTTTAAATTTTGTTCATACTTGTTTGTTACTTCACTATTTTGCATACCTCTCCCGTTTCAACACATTGCATTTCTTCTATGTATTGATTATTAGATGTTTATATTTTCTGTTTTTATTCTAAGAACAGCGTTTGACCTTTGATTGAATAATTTGTATTGTAAATCTTGGATAGTGTGTTCGCAATTTCATCAATGGATGCATGTACCGGAAAAATTGCCGAGTATTCTACATTTTCATATCGCGATGGGTCGTAGATAAGTTCCATGTCGAAATGTTGTTTCAGTCGCAAAGCGATCTCTTCTATTTTTGCCCGTTGAAATACTATTTTACCTTCCCTCCAGGCGGCAGCTATTGCTCCGTCTGTTTTCCCGGCGGTAAACGTATTTGATGAACGATCAAAAGATACCTGATAATCCGGGTCGAGTACAACCCCCTCCTCCCCATCTTCCCGGTTTACCTGCACTTTTCCTGTTTTAACCGATATAACGTGTCTTTTCAATCCGGAATATGCCTGTATGTTGAAGGAGGTACCTAATACACGGGTAGCCAATCCGTCTGAAGTATGCACGATAAATGGCCTGTGGGGATCTTTGGTAATTTCAAAAAAAACTTCCCCTTCGTCTAACCAGACTTCCCTGACATGTGCATTGAATTTTCCTTTTTTCAACGTTAAAGTAGTATGCAGATTCAAGTGTACCACCGAACCGTCGGCCAGGGTAATCTTTTTCATTGAGTTCTCCGTAGTGAAGCGCCTTGCTTCCGTTATTTGCAAAGCAAACGGACTTTGTTCGGCTGTCCCTGTTTTCTGCAACGGCAGGTTGAGGAATATCAACAGTAACGCCACAGCAGCGGCAGTGGCCACAGCAGGAATAAGGTAAATTTTGTTTGCGCGGGATCTTTTACGTTTCCGGTTAATGATCTTTGAGGCTTCGGTACGTAAAACGTTTACATCGTTTCCGGATGAATTGATTGTGCGATTCACTGCTTGCCAAAGAGAATAAGTGACAACATCAATTTCTCCGTTGTACTTCTCTTTGCGGAAAAGATGTGTCAACTCTTTAATTTCTTCCTTCGTACATTCATTTTTGATGAATTTCCGGAGCAGGTAAATTGTCCGAGAATGTGTTCGTTTGATCTTCATCCCTATTTTTTACCGGGTTTGTTCTTTCTTTTTTATTACACACAATAAAAAGATGATCCTGTATCTTTTTTATGTTAATAAAATTAAAAATATAAAAGATTGATGTTTTTGTGGTAAAAAAGTAATAATAATGTAACACGTTTTTTTAATAAGTAAAGATTGATTTTCTTATTTTTGCAGACAATAACTCACAAAACGTTGAAAGCAATGAGACAGATTGAGGACGAGCAGCTTTTGGAGATGATGGTAAAAGGTTCGGAAAAAGCATTTGAAGAATTATATATCCGTTATAAGAAGAAACTACATTCCTTTTGTTGTTTCCTTTTAAAATCGGCTAATGTGGCGGAAGATGTAGTTCAGGAAGTTTTTATGACTGTCTGGCACAACCGGGAAAAAATAAACACGCACCAGTCATTCTCTTCTTATCTTTACACGATTACACGTAATAAAGCATTGAACGAATTACGCAGCGAGCGTTTTACGGAACGGCTCGATGAGATTTCGGAAGGGCAGCAGCTCTTTTTCTCAGAGGATAATCCCGAAGCGATAGTCATACTGAAAGAGTATGAAATTCTATTACAACAGGCAATTGACCTGTTGCCTGAAGAGAAACGGCGCATTTACCGTATGAGCCGCGAAGATGGACTTACATATAAAGATATAGGCGAATGTTTGGGAATCTCCCCTCATACCGTCCAGGCGCATATCTCAAGTTCGGTGCAGTTCATCCGGAGTTATTTCTTGCAACATGCAAATGTTTCTCTCTTAGCCTTTTCATCGATCCTTCTATATAATTTGTAAGTAATTCCTCCAAAAACAGAGTTTATGTCGAATAAACTTTTAAGTGTCTTATTGCCAGTGTTTCTGTTCCTTGATCAATATAATATCTGATAGATTCTCAGGTAATCTGGACAACAGTTTTCCGTGCGGATCGTAATCTCGCTGTTTTACACAATATTTCTTCCCAAAAGCCGTTTTACAGTTAAAACAACAGGCTTGGACTTTCGTATTTCATACGCATTACTGGCTACCGTGTGGCTCCTGGTTTCGTGCGATCAGGCAAAACTGAGTGATGCGCGGGGGCAATACCTGCGCGGGGAATATCATGCCGCGAGTGAGACTTACAGAAAGCTATACCGTAATACGCCGCGTGAGGAGCGGACGCAACGGGGAATCATCGCTTTTGAAATGGGAGAGAATTACCGTAGGCTTAATCAGTCTGCCCGTGCAGTAACCGCTTACAGTAATGCGATCCGTTACGGGTATCCCGATACGGCAATGTATTTTCACTATGCCCGGATGTTGCATCGGGAAGGGAACTATGAGGCGGCGGGAGAGGCGTACCGCCGGTTCCTGACATTCAGGCCTGACGACCCGCTTGCCCGCAACGGGCTGCGCGGCGTAGAACTGGCGGCGAAATGGAACGAAAATCCTACGCGATATACGGTGGAACGAATGGAGTTATTAAATTCCAACCGGGGGGAATTTAGTCCGATGCTCTCTCCGGAAGGAGACCGGCTCTATTTTACCTCTTCGAGGGAAGAGGCTCTCGGTGAAGAGAAAAGTCCTGTTACCGGAATGAAATACAACGATCTTTTCTGTTCGATCAAAAATGTGCATGGGGAGTGGCAGCGGCCGGAACAGATAGAGCCGGGCGTCAACACCGGCTACGACGAGGGAACTCCTTCCTTTTTCCCGGATGGGGAATGGATGTATTACACCTTCGGTTATGCCGATCCCAACCGGTCTACGACTGTAAATATCTATCTTTCAGGATGGGTCAACGGACGGTGGAGCGAAGGCCGGCCTTTGGAGATTGTGAAAGACGATTCGGTATCGGTTTTCGCTCATCCGGCCATCTCTCCTTCGGGCGGTTGGCTTTACTTTGTTTCCGATATGCCGGGCGGATATGGCGGTAAAGATATCTGGAGGGCGGCGATCCGGAATAAAGATGAGATTCTTTTTGTCGAGAACCTGGGGCCGGAGATCAATACGGCGGGCGACGAGCTTTTCCCCTATCTGCGTAATGATACTACGCTCTATTTCTCTTCCGACGGGCGTCCCGGTATGGGCGGACTGGACCTGTTTGTGGCTGTTGCGTCGGCAGAACTGAACCGGGGAGTTGGGGAGACCGGGAAAAAGGGAAACCGGGAGACTGAGAGAAAAGGCGAAAAGGAGACTGGGGAACCGGGAGAAAAAGAGAATGGGAGAAAGAATGAAAAAGAGAAATCGAGAACGGAAGAAATCGGGAACGGGGCGGATAAGGTGAAAGATTGGTGGCGCGTGGCCAACCTGCAATCGCCCCTCAATTCGCCGTCAGACGATTTTGGCGTCACATTCGCGCCGGGAGAAGAAAAGGGATTTTTCGGCTCTAACCGTAACGACGCACGGGGGTATGATCATATCTATTCTTTTACCTGTCCCGAAGTAATCGTTTGGATAGAAGGTTTTACCGTAGATCCGGAAGATGAATTTATACCGGGCGCTATTGTGACTGCGGTAGGAAGTGATGGCTCGCAATTCAGGCTTGTAACCGGCAAGCGAGGAGAATACCGTTTCAAGGCGAAGCGGGGAGTGGATTATCTGCTGATGGCCGCAGCGCAAGGCTTCCTCAATCAAAAGCAGGCGCTATCGACTTCCCCTGTTGAGAAAGACTCCCTCTATTATGTGGATTTTGAGATGATACCTTATAATATTCCGATTGTGCTGGAAAATATATTCTATGATTTTGACAGCGCTTCGTTGCGTCCGGAGTCGAAAGAGGAGTTGGATGCATTGGTTGCGCTGCTCAACGAACATCCTTCCGTAGCCATAGCGCTTGGAGCGCATACCGACCGGAAAGGCCCGGACGAATATAATCTCGGCCTCTCCTTGCGTCGTGCACAATCGGTAGTGAATTATCTCGTAGCCCACGGCGTTGACGGGCAACGTTTGTCGGCCCACGGTTTCGGTAAAACCCAACCGGTGAAAGCGACGAAAAGGATAGCGGAACAATTCGCCTTCCTGAAAGAGGGAGATGTGCTAACCGCAGAATTTATAGAAACCCTTATGCCTGATCAGCAGGAAATTGCCGATCAGATTAATAGAAGAACATCATTTGAAGTGGTTGATAACGAATTCGGACTGCATTAATAACGTGAAGAAATAGCCGGATATTTTGAAGGGATTTACTATCTTTGGAGCT
>JAISZV010000347.1 GCA_031284475.1 Proteiniphilum sp.
TGTAAAGCGCCTGATGCGCCGGAGCAAAGAACGTCTATCGACCCGTTCAGCATGCTTACCATGCTCTCGATGTTATCGCCGTGTGTTTGCGCTTCCATAACAAGTTGGCGGGCGGCTGAGCAACATTCTTCAATATTTTCGAGAACAGTTTCCAACCGGTCAACTTCTCCGGCCTCAAACGAGCAACAATTGGAATCGGAGTTTTCATCGTCGCTGTGGTAATCCATGCAACGCCGGTAAGCGTCTTTGGCCGAAGCCAAAGCTGCCGCCGCCATTGCTCTCCGGCTTTCCATCCGGCTTTGCATTCCCAACAATTTGCCTATTCCGGCATTGACCGCCGATGAAATTTCCGTGCGTACGCCCCTGTTGTTCGTGTCGAACTGATTGATGCGGGAAGCGAACTCGCCGAGCGCAGCTATCCGTTGTATGTAGGCCCTGTCTGCCGGCATCGTCAATATCCTCCCATTTGCGTATTAAGATAATCCTGTAACCTGTCGGCCTTTGCAGTTACAAACCGGCCGTAAGCCTCCATGTGTTCTGCTATCCGCCGGATGTTATCGGCGTCGTTTTCAAATACGTTCATGAACTTGGCGTTGTCCTGATCCCGCCACGACTCGTTGATGCGGTGCACTTGAGTCCTAAGCCGCGCATAGTTTTCCGTAAGGGCCTCTCCCATACGTTGCAGGTTGGCGGCGAAAAACCTCAACTCCTCTACTCTTGCATTAACACTATCTGACATTCTTTGTATGATTTGAGTGAAACTTTATTGGTTTAAGTAACGTTCGATATACTCTATACCGGGTATCACAAACGGAGTGAACAGCGTCAGGGCATTTTCCTTCTCCTCGTCGAAGAAGTAAACGCGCGTCTTATCGGGGTCGGACGATAATACCGATCCGTCTTTCCCGTCGCCGGCCACATTTGCAAAATCCTGGCTGTTCATGGACAGTATCGCTCTGTATTTGAAGCGATACAACAAACGGTTCAGGGTATTACCCGAAAAGTTGTAATTACCGAACAGCAGGTTGCCGATCCTGTTCACCTGAATAATCGTGTGAATGCCGTTCTCAGGGCCGTCGGAAAGAATTTTGCCGATGGCCGCGATGTAAGATACCTCTTTCACGTGCTGAGGCTCATCCATCTCTTTGATCCAATAGGAGCCTGCGGCGGCAGCGTCGTCGCCGGTTGACGGGGTCGCCGCATTTGCCGGCATTTTAATGGTTTCTTCCCGCATATCGCGGAAGCGGTGCTGCCCCAGAATGAAAAGATATACATCTTCCTTTTCTAATTCGTTTTGGCCGCCGCCGGCTTTTTGGTAGAGTTGCATCAGCGCCTTTTCCACTTGTTGCCTGTTCGAGAGAAAGGATATATGTTCCGCACCGTCAAACAGGTTGATCGTGTTGTAGCCGTCCGATTCATCGTCAAGTTTGTTGATGATGAATATTTTGTAGGGCTTTTGGGAATTTTTGTAATGTTGTTTAAGGGTGATGAGCGACGAAACAATGATACGTACGGCGTTCATTTCCGCATCCCCTTCGTGCGTTTCCTGGTTGCCGACAATAAGCAGGTTGTTTCCGCTTTCCCGTTTGTTGATGGGCAACGACGCCGGTTCCTGCTTCATCCCGATACTCCGGCCCAATACCATCGCTTTGGTTTGAGAAAGGTCTTGCTTTTCCAGTTCCGGGCGGTCTTCCGAATCGTAGATAACCGTTTGGGCGGTGTAACCGTGCCGGGTTGCCTTTTCTTTACCTATATTCAGCCATCGTTTTAATTCGTTGCTTTTTTCGCCTATAAAATAGTAGGGTTGTAAATCTTTGAAATCATCCCCGCAGCAATAGATAGTCTGCCCCAATCTGTTGATACGGGCAATTTTATCTATGTGGCGAGTATCGATTATCTGGCCGGCGTCTGTCAATTCGCTTTTCAAGATAAATTTCTCCGTAATCTGGCTTTTCAGGTCTGCGGGCAAAGCTGTTCCTATGGTTTGCGAAGACAAGATCAGGTAAACGCCGTAAGAACGTCCCTGACGCGCAATTTTAAGCATGATCGCATTGATGCTTTCCTGTATGGCGCCCTTACCTTCAAACAGGTACCTGCCTTCGTCGATCACCAGCAGGATAATGGGCAGTTTGTCTTTGTCGTCCGCTTTACTGTTATTATAATCGAAGAGTTCCGATAGCCCTTCACGCTTGATCTTATTGTTGCGCGCCTCTATTTCCGCAAGTATTCCTTTGAGCGGCTCAACAAGGGTGGCGAGTTCTTCTTCCGCCGCTATATTGGCTATAACGTGAGGAACCCCTTTATACCTGCTGAACTCCAAGCCGCTTTTGAGGTCGTACAGGTAGAGGTGCAGCGACGCCGGACTGTATTTGAGCGTGGCTGTGGTAAGAATATCGTGCAGCAAAGTGGTTTTTCCCGAACCTGTTTTCCCGATGATCAGGGTGTGCGTATGCTCTTTGTTGTTCAGCGCAAAATTAAATTCGCTGCCGTCGGGCAATGTGCCTACGGGAATGGAAAACCCCTCGAAAGCGTTCTCATAACTTTCGCGGTGAAACAGGTCTCGGTTGTATGTGAATGCGCTTTTCCGCGCTTTTTCTTTTTCTTCTATCGTTTCCGCGAACTTGCGGAAATATTCGTCGATGAAAGCGGGCGGATTGGCGATGTTGACGCCCAACAGGTCTTCCGTCTTTTCTGCCATTGGGTCTTCCAGTCCACGAAACGCCTGTTTTTGCGGCCTTTCGCATTGGTGTTGACTGTTTTCGTCAATTCGTATAGCGTTAAACCGCTCGCTGTTGAGCAACCGGGCCATGTCGTGGTTTTCTTGGCGGCCGTCTGTTTCCGGCTGCATAAGGATCAGGTATATGCCCGATTTGTTGCCGTTCTCAATGAGCGGAAAAAGATGTTCGTGCATGCCCAACCGGTGGCTGTCATATATCACCACCACTTCGTAGGGCGTTGCAATGGCGCATTCCCGCTCGTTTCTTTCCACCACGCTACGGCAATTGACCGGCAAGGATTCCTGCGCCTTTTGCATCTTTGCTTTCAGGCTTTTGAGTTGCCCCTCAATCTCTGCGCGTTCGGTCATCGCTATGTTGTAAAAAACGGAAGGCGAAGCGGCAAGGCGTTTGATAAACAAATTGGCATTGCCGGTGCTGAACGGGTCGATAAACGTCAGGTTGAGGCAACCGGGACTGAAAGCCATCAACATGCGTATGACCATATTATTAACCAAGTTAACGGCATAAACCGTGTTGGCAACGCCGGCGTATGTAACCAACACGTTCCCGAACTTGGCGGGATCTTTGCTTTGCCACGCCACATATTGCGGAAACACGCGAACCACAGTTCTACGCCCCACAAGAAGAATTTCGTGAGAATACCTTGTTTCCGCTTGCGCCAGTATATCATCGGCCGACGGGCGCGGGGAAATATAGGAATCATCCCTATCGGGATTATTTAAAGCATGAAGAAATGGATTGTCGATGGCGGACTCCAATAACAATTTTCTCGCCAAAACCGTTTGGCTGTCTAAATTTTCCCGCAATTCTCTCTTTTGGCGGGAATATTCTTCGTTGGTCGAATCAACTTCCTTTTCTTTCTGCCGGGCAGCCTGAACGGCTTCTTCTTTTAATTTTTCTATTTGAGCGTCAAGCGATTTAAAATATTCTCCTGAATGATCTGCGTAAGTCAACATAAACGATAAGTTAAGTTTTAGTGATACAATAATAAAATCAGTCCGTATAATAACTAAACTGGTAAGGAGGATTATAAACGCTGACGTCAAAATTCTTGGGAACGCCATTTATCGCTTCGGTCAGGAGCTTTGATTTCCGCTGGTTGCCCAGTTTGATGACCGACGATATATCGGCCGGCGTTTTGAAATAACCGTTGGCATCGCCAAGCGTATCGCCGAACATACTTTCGTTATACGCCGCATTGAATAAAGCGGGATATTTTTCCATATACGCTTTCACGTCCGCTTTTGCAGAAGCCAGTTTATACTGCGCCGACTTATAAACCTCTTGTTTACGGGTTACGGCATATTGCTTCGTTTGTTCGGCCATCTTTTTCTGCCGACGCCTACTTAACAGGAGCGACGCTACGCCGGTAACCAGCAGCAAGCCGGTGGCCGCTAAAACCCATGAGGCGGAAAAAAACTGCGCCAGCGCATCTTGCGCCATAGAGGTAGTTCCTTCCTTGAAAGCCGCAATGGAAAGGCCTGCCTGCATTGCGGCAACGCCTGTCTTGCCGGCAACGTCGAAAATACAATATCCAAGATAACCCAACAGGCCGAAACCCGTCGCATATCCGAGCGCAGTTGTCAGCGTATGCAGGCCTTTGCCAACGCCCCCGATTTCGGCCCATGAAACAAGAAATCCCTTAGAGAACCCTTTGTTTTCGGAGTCTCTTTCATCGTTGCGTACACCCTCAGATGCACGCCACGCGTCATACTTGGCGTCGAACACCCCGGAGTTCAGTTTCTCAAATTCATACCGGAGCGTTCTCAGTTCTTCTTCCAACGATTCTCCTATTTTCTTTGCATAGAGCGAATGAACGCCGTCGATATATTGCTTGCAGCCGCTCCGATAGCGGGTAAGCGCGTTCGCCTTGTCGGTTTTTTCCCGCACAACGGCGTCCCACTTTTGATTGATGTTTCTCACTTTTTCCGTACATGCGCTATCGCAGTCATTGATTTTTTTGTGGTAACTCTGTGCAAGCATTTCCATCAGTTCCACCTCTTTCAAAAGATTTCTATCCATGACATTTTTACTCCTTTATTCGATGAAGCGTTAATAACAAAATACGCTTCCACCGGGATAATGTGAATTTGCATACAAAAATATAACATATTATTGTATAAAAGAATATTGAATGCAAAAAATATCAACCAATTAGTTTTACCTCTACCCTCGTTTAACGCAATAGTTGCACAATAAAGAACTATCGCCGTAACTCAGGAAGCGGTAGTCGTTTTCCAGCGCATAGTCGTATATCTTACGCCAATCATCGCCCACAAATGCGGAAATAAGCAGTAATAGCGTACTTTGAGGCTGATGAAAATTAGTGATGATAGCGTCGGGAAAATGGAACTTATAACCGGGGACGATCATCAGTTGCGTGGAAGAGATAAGGCGCTCCCGGCCGGTATCTTCGAGGAATCCGAGAATATTTTGAAGCGCCCGCTGCGGGGCGATTTCCGCGTCGCCGCCATACGGTTCCCATTGCCCTACGCCCAGTTCGGAAGGCGATATACCGGGATTCGCGCCGAGTTTTCTTCCAATGTAGTAAAGGCTCTCTACGGTACGCATGGAAGTAGTTCCCACCACTATCACCTTTCCGGAATTGCGCAGTAATTGTTCAATAGTCTCTTTGGGTACGGAGATAAATTCGGTGTGCATCTCATGGCCGGCGATGGTTTCGCTTTTCACCGGCTTAAAAGTGCCCGCTCCTACGTGGAGGGTAACTTCGGCCGTCCGTATTCCTTTGTCGCGAAGCTGTTTCATCACCTCCTCGGTGAAGTGCAATCCTGCCGTGGGCGCGGCCACAGAACCGTAGGAGCGGGAGTAGACCGTTTGATAGGTTTCCTCGTCGCTCGCTTCCGAAGGGCGGTTCAGATAGGGAGGGATAGGCAGTTTCCCGGCAATTTCCAACAGTTCCGAGAAAGTGAAATCCTCTTTATCCCATGAAAATTGCACTACCGTACCGCTTCCCGTTGCGCCCGCCTTTTCGGCCGTCAGTCGCACCGCGCCGCCGGCTACAGGAATCTGCATCTGTAACGGTTCTTCTTTCCACCGCTTGGCGTTTCCTATCATGCAAAGCCAGGAGCAACGGCGGCGTTGCTGAAAATTCACCGCATAGTCGGACGGATGATGCGGCGAGAGGCAGAACACCTCAACCTGCGCGCCGGTCTCCTTCTGAAACGGCAGCCGGGCGTGGATCACCCTGGTATTATTGAACAGGAGCAGGCTCCCTTCAGGAAGTAACCGGGGCAATTCCCCGAACCGGAAGGTAGCGGGCTGCGAGCCGTCATACAATAATAATTTGGATGCATCCCTTTGCTCAAGAGGGTATTTTGCTATTTTACCGTTGGGGAGGGGATAATTATAGTGGGATATTTGCAGTTGCCGGATATTCGCCCGTTTCATTTTTTTCACTATCAAAAAACCGATTTTTCGTAATAATTAATGCTTTTATTCCGCAAAATTAGTCAACTTTGCAACACGTAACAAGAATCAAAGAGCCAAAACAGGCATTTCCGTTAAAAACTCGCCCTGACAAGCGAAACACACGGGCACTTTATCAATGAATAGATTATCGACAGGGGACACGGTACGTTTCCTTAACACAGTAGGAGGAGGGGTTGTAAAGGGGTTCCTGAACAAGCAAGTAGTAATTGTGGAAGACGAGCATGGGTTTGACGTACCGACGCTCATCTCGGAATGTGTCGCGGTAAAACCGGCCGGCAATGAAAAACCGACGCAGTTGCCCGAAGAGAAGAATGTTTCCGGCAATGCAACGCGCGCCGCTTCAATGCCCGGTGCAACGGCAGGAAAGAAAGAGGCCGGAGAGGAAAAGCAACCGGAGGAAACCCCGGAAGGCGATAAAATTACCGCTTGCCTGGCATGGCTTCCCTTAGACATAAAAAGCCTGTCGTCCACAACCTACGAATGTTATTTCGTGAACGACAGCAATTACTATCTCTTTTTTAATTATATGGGGCGGGAGGGAAACTCCCTGAAAATCCGTTACAGCGGGCTTATAGAACCCAATACCAAGATATTCCTGGAAGAGATCGGAAAAGAAGACCTCAATGAAATAGAAAAGGTTACGGTGCAATTCATCGCATTCAAGCGGCACAAGCCGTTCAGTGCAAAAAATCCCTGTTCGGCGGATTTGCGTATTGATACGGTGAAGTTCCACAAGCTGCACTGTTTCCATGAAAACGACTATTTCGATGAGGATGCGCTCGTTTGTTTCATCATGCGGAACGATATACAGGAGGACAGGCTTCATATTTCCGCGGTTGATCTGGAGCAGGCGATGATAGAGAAAAACCGGCAGGACGGCCGTCCCCGGAGAACGCGGATCGAAAAAGCCCCAAAAGAGGCGGTAACCGAAATAGACCTTCATATTAACGAACTGCTCGATACCACCGCGGGAATGTCTAACGCCGATATACTGGAATACCAGTTGAGTAAATTCAATGAGGCGATGAACGAGCATATTCACCGCAAAAACCATAGAATTGTATTTATACACGGCAAAGGAGACGGCGTGCTCCGGGACGCGATGCTCAAAGAGTTAAAAAAGAATTATCCCAAATGTTTTTACCAGGACGCTTCTTTTCGCGAATATGGCTACGGAGCGACCATGGTGACCGTTAAATAAAAATAGATTGATTATGAAAAAGATAATACTGATCATCAGTGCAGCCCTTCTGTTTAACGGCTGCTACATAGTGAATAGACTTGGGGGAACCTACTACCGGTTTACACAAAGCGAATACCGTTACCATTCGTTAGAGAATATCCAACTGGCCGGGATAAGCCTGGGCAACGCTTCCTCCATTTCGGTATCTAAACTGGCTTCAATCGCTACGGTACTTGCGGGGGGATCAACCCTGCAAAACATCCCGTTCAGCATGACGCTCAATATGGATGTGACCAACCCCAACAAAAGCGCCGCTTTTCTTGAGGCATTGGATTATGCCATCAGGGTGAACGAAATGGAATTTGTGGAAGGAAAAATGGATACCCTCATCCATATTGAGGCGGGAGAGACCAAAGTAGTACCTATCCCTATCAGCGTTGACCTGAAAAAAGTAATAAACCGTTATACTCAACAGCGGGTTACCAGCGAAATGAGCGCTTTTCTCGGTATCACGCCCAATGAAATCTCCGTAACTATGGAGTTGTGGCCTAAATTCACGGTGGGTAATACGCTCATTAAATCGCCGGCGGTTATTCCCGTAACATTTAATTTGGGGGGAGATAATTAACGGTTTCCCCCGCTTCTTCAAGTTTCTACCGCTTTTTCAAGTTTTCCCCGCTTCTTCAAACAATATCCGCGCGCGGCAGGCAACTCCTTTCTCCCGCGTCCCTATCTGGAAAAGAAAATCTCCCGGAGCTGTCATTTGACGGTATACCTCGCCGTTGTCGCCATAGGTAATCTCTTTCAGGAAGTTGATTTCAAACCGCCGGATATAGTGTTCCCGGTAAAAATCGAGCGGGAAACAATCCGATAACCACTGCACATAATTCAGGCTGTTGGCATGGCCGTTTACGTCTATGTCGCTGTATTTTACGGTGAAACTGTTGGCGATCTCCCCTTCCACGTTGGCAATTCTGGCCGGTTCGTCCACCGGCACGCTTTCATGGACAATAAACCGTTGCATGGAAGGGATGGTATCTAACCGTACGCTGCGCCGCGTTCGCATATCAATGACCGCCCACGAGGAGGTTGCATGGCCGGTTACGGTTCCGTCGCCGTTCCTCATCCGGAAATTACGGGTGGTGAAAGCGGTTCCCACATGCGCGACCCACGTCTCGATGGAGAGGGTATCTTTCTCCGTGGGAAACCGTTCCATGTCGATCACAAGGCGCGAAAGCACCCAGGTGTAATGTCCCGTCTGCAACGCCAGCAGGCCGAAACCGTTTTCATCCGCATTCTTGCCGGCCGTCGCCAGCACCATGCCGGTAAGCGACCTCAACGAAACTCTACGCCGGAAATCAATGTCTTGCGCCCCAATATCGTAGCTGTATATTTTCTTTGCGCTCATTATTTTCTTTTTAAATCCCCCAAAGGTACGAAAAAATGTGGGATTTGGGAGGTGGGAGGTGGGAGGTGGGAGGTGGGAGGTAGGACGTGGGACGTATGAATTATGAAAACCTCATTTCTACCTCATTTTAATAACAAAACAACCTCAGTAGAGGGCAAAGGGTATTCCTCCTCATTACCTCATTACCTCATTAAAATTTCATCGTTACGATGGCGAAGAATTATCGAACGGTTTGCCGAATGTCTTTGTCATTTCTTAATGAGGTAATGAGGTTATA
>JAISZV010000350.1 GCA_031284475.1 Proteiniphilum sp.
TTTCAAAGGCTTTCTTATACGCCTCAACAATGGCTTTAGCATACTCGCCTTTGTTTTTATAAACATTTCCCAGATTATTATATGCCAGTACATAATCAGGCTTCAGTTCAATGGCTTTATTCAACGCCTTAATGGCTTTGGTATATTCGCCTTTGTTTTTATAAGCAACTCCCAGATTGTTATATGCTTCTGCAAAATCCGACTTCAACTCAATGGCTTTATTATACAACTCAATGGCTTGGGAATAGTCGCCGTTGTTAGAATAAGCATTTCCTATATTAATATATGCCGCTGCAAAATTCGGATTCAACTCAATGGCTTTATTCAACGCCTCAATGGCTTGGGAATAGTCGCCGTTGCCGTCATATGCATATCCCAGATTGTAATATGCCTCTGCATAATCCGGCTTTAATTCAATGGCTTTATTATACTTCTCAATGGCTTTGTCATAGTCACCTTTGTTAGAATAAGCATTTCCTATATTAATATATGCTGCGGCATCATCCGGCTTCAACTCAATGGCTTTATTCAACGCCTCAATGGCTTTGTCATATTCGCCTTTGTCAGAATAAGCCAATCCTAGATTGTAATGTGCCGCTGCATCATCCGGATTCAATTCAATGGCTTTATTTAATGCCTCAATGGCTTTGTCATAGTCGCCTTTCGTATAATGAGCAAATGCTATATCAAGATATTCCTCAGCCTTTTTCGTTTTTTCTTCCTCATTCATGATTTTATGTTTTTCAACAGATAAACAAACAACCCGCACCTGTTTCCCTGGAACAAAACACTAAGGCGCAAAGAAACATACGGTTAAAAAAAGGAGATATATGCCAAATTTCCGAATGTTCTTTGCGTCCCGTGTTTGTTACGGTCGAACGTCCGATGCCTTACTATTCGAGTTCAAACTTGACGTCGTTCAGCGATTCTTTCAGTTCGGTACCGGGCGTAAAGATGATCTTCGCGCCTTTAATCATGCCGGCATTGAATTGTTCGGGGCTGTCGGCGCCTTCGCTCGAAAGCGAGAGACGAAAGGTGCCGAAATCGCCCAGCTTTATGCTCATCCCGATCTTCAAAAACGTAGGCAGTTCGTCGAGGAAGTTGGTCAGGACGTTCTCTATGTCGCCGTGCGTGAGCGACGAGCGTCCTGCAATTTCTTTTGCGAACTGCTTCACCGTAAACCTGCCTGCGTTTACGGCGTTGGCATAATACTTTCCTCTTTCCTGGGGATTCTGCGGATTTTTCCGCTCAATAACTCTGTACTTCATACCTTGCATTGTTTACTTGTTACACATTCCTGTTACTAATTCATATATCATTAATTATCAACACTTCGGCATTTTTCGTTTTCAGTCTACGCACTGCCGTTCATTTTCGTCCGTATGTACGCAAATTTCTCTACGTAGAGAAGTTTCACGGGATGCGCACGGAAGTTTCACGCGATGCGCATGGAAATTTACGGGGATGCGCATAGAAATTTCACGCGATGCGCATAGAATTTTACGCCTGTCCGCATAGAATTTCACCGCTATTCTGACTTAAATTCATATTCTACATACAACAACAGCGCAAACTTAGATAAAAAAATTGAGATTTTATATACAAACCGATAAAAATCAAGGGCACAGCGTTCTATAAGTAGTTAACGCGCTCCCGGCGGCTTCCCGGCGAAGACCAACCCCCAACGCCTGCCGGAATTTTCCTCTCTATAAACAGAAAAAAAGCGCCAACGGAAAGGTATCAACAAAAACACAAATGCTTCAACCGGGCCGTTCAATGCCGGAATTAAAAATTTTAGAGCGTCTCAGAGAGGGGAAAAGTGAAAATAAGAGGCAATAATTTGTTAAACTCCATTTCATTGTCTATATTTGTCTGAATTTTTGTTTTCATATGGCTGAAGAACATAATAAGTTGCTTGTTGATCTGGAGGTACGAATAAAACAGGTATTGTTTTTATGCGACTCCTTAAAAGAGGAAAATCTCCGGTTAAAGGCTGAAATTCGGTCGGGGCAAATTCATCTTGACGAAGCGACAAAGGAATTGGAGCTGTTGAAAGCAAAATATGACAGTTTGAAGATTGCGAGAACCATCACAGCCGCTTCGGTGGACGTGGATATCGCTAAAGCCACACTGTCGAAACTGGTGCGGGAGGTTGATAAGTGCATAAATTTATTGAAATAATTTTCTGAAAAATTTATGTGATGGGCGACGAGAAATTTTTATTGACATTAGTGATTGCCGACAGGAAATATCCACTGAAAATCAAACAGTCGGAGGAGCAGGCTTTCCGTGATGCCGCCAAAAAGATTAATAAAAAAATAAACCAATATCGCGTTGTGTACGGAGGCGGGAACTCTAACATGACAACACAGGATTTTGTGGTGATGGCAGCCATTCAGGCATTGGTGGAAAATTTCTCTCTTGGCGATAAGAATAACACAAAGCCCTTTGAAGATAAGATAGATTCGTTGATAAGCGAGTTGGATAATTATCTGAAAAAATAATATATTCTATTGATATACGGTAGAATGACAAACGCACCATGTTATACGCATCGGCAGTGATGCGTGTAATTGAGTGCGATTTTTTATTTCATGAAAAGTAGTAGAATTAAACCTCTTTCCGGAATCAATAATTTTTCCGGCGAGAGTATAACAATCAATTTAAAATAGACAATATGGAAATAGTGATAGGAATTATCGGATTACTGATCGGGGCGGCTGTGGCCTGGTACGTAACCGGTAAGACGGCCAATTCCCGCGCCCGGAATATTTTGAGCGATGCGGAAAAAGACGCCGAGGTAATAAGGAAAAAAATATTACTGGAAGCAAAGGAAGAGACGCTCCTGATGAAAACGGACGCCGAAAAACAGGCGAATGCGCGCACATCTAAAATTCAGATTACGGAAAACCGGCTGAAACAACGCGAGATGACGCTCAATCAGAAACAAGAGGAACTGAATAAGAGAATGGCCGAGGTAAATGAAGTAAAACAGAACCTGGGAAATCAGCAAGAGTTTCTCGACAAAAAGGGAACCGAATTGGAGCGGCTTCACCGGCAATCGGTAGAAAAACTGGAAACCATCTCAGGGCTCTCGGCGGAAGAAGCCAAAGAGCGGTTGGTGGAATCCCTGAAAGAGGAAGCCAAGAGCGGCGCACAGTCCTACATCAATGAAATTATGGAAGAGGCCAAAATGACAGCCAATAAGGAGGCGAAGCGTATCGTTATCCAGAGTATACAGCGGGTAGCGACCGAGACGTCTATCGAAAACGCCATTACGGTATTCCATATCGATTCTGACGAAGTGAAAGGCCGTATTATCGGGCGTGAAGGGCGCAATATCCGTGCACTGGAAGCGGTTACAGGGGTAGAGATCGTAGTGGATGATACGCCTGAAGCCATTGTCTTGTCGGGTTTTGACCCTGTTCGCCGTGAGATTGCCCGCCTGTCGCTTCACCAGTTGGTAGCAGACGGACGAATTCACCCGGCTCGTATTGAAGAGGTGGTATCGAAGGTGAAAAAGCAGATTGAAGACGAGATCGTAGAAACCGGCAAGCGTACGGTGATCGATCTGGGTGTGCATGGTTTACATCCCGAACTGGTGCGTATGGTGGGCAAGATGAAATATCGCTCTTCCTACGGGCAGAACCTGCTGCAACATTCCCGCGAAGTAGCCAACCTCTGTGCCATTATGGCTTCGGAACTGGGATTGAATCCCAAAAAAGCGAAGCGCGCCGGATTGCTGCACGATATAGGAAAAGTTCCCGACGATGAGCCCGAATTGCCGCACGCAGTACTGGGGATGAAGCTGGCAGAGAAATGCAAGGAGAACCCTGATATCTGCAATGCAATCGGCGCTCACCACGACGAGGTGGAGATGACAAGCCTGTTGGCGCCGATCGTACAGGTGTGCGACGCTATTTCGGGCGCACGTCCCGGCGCGCGCCGCGAAATAGTGGAGGCTTATATCAAACGGTTGAACGATCTGGAACAGTTGGCGCTCTCATACCCCGGCGTGGTAAAAACTTATGCCATACAGGCAGGACGCGAGTTGCGGGTGATTGTCGGCGCCGATAAGATCGATGACCAGGATACCGAAAAACTGTCGGAGGAAATCGCACATAAGATACAAACCGAGATGACCTATCCCGGCCAGGTGAAGATCACCGTGATCCGTGAAACAAGGGCGGTTAGCTACGCGAAGTGATTTTACTCTTTTTTACTAACATCTCCTCGTTGCTTCCGATCACTTTCTTCAACTCCGACTGAAGGCGTTTGATCTCCATCTCCTGGTTATGGATGGTGGTAAGGAGCGCGTTCAGTTCTTCGTTACCCACCGTGTCGGGGTACTGCGCTTTTACACGGCCGATGAAGTCGCTCAGTACGTTCATATAATTGTTGAAAGCGTCGTAAGGCGACAGGTAAGGGCTGAACTGGCTTTGCCCGCTGCCAAAGTGTTTGGTGGACATGTAGTGGAAATGATCGCTGGTTTGCAAGTAGAGCCAATCTTGTTTGAGCCGGCG
>JAISZV010000360.1 GCA_031284475.1 Proteiniphilum sp.
GTCTACATCGCAAAGGCCTATGATATTCTCACTCTGAAGCTGGTTCAGGTTAGAATTACCCATCCCTCCTACTCCAACGGCGACAATATTGAGTTTATCGCTCGGAGCCTTATAACCCATACTTCTT
Source organism: Proteiniphilum sp. (assembly GCA_031284475.1). Classification (GTDB taxonomy): domain Bacteria; phylum Bacteroidota; class Bacteroidia; order Bacteroidales; family Dysgonomonadaceae; genus Proteiniphilum. The sequence continues at coordinate 128 of JAISZV010000360.1, forward strand.
CCCAGTACCGACGAAGGTACGACAGTTAGACCGGCTGCTGCTATCGCACCGGTTTCCAGAAACTTTCTCCTTGAAATTTTTGATGACATAAGTACTTTTTTTTTGGATTAAACTTTACGTTCTTGATATTTATTCTCTGGTTATCTCTTCGTTATTTTTATCCTTATCCCGATACATTGTTTTTCCTTCCATCCAGGTACGCCCGCGTTCCCATGTGGGAGGTAACGGCTTCCTCAAATTCCCGGCCGAAGCAATCGCCCCCGCATCCATACCGGGCGCGGCAAATAACTCCTTGTAATGTAATGATTGCATTTCTTATCTGACTAAATAAATCTTCACCTTATTTTGTCTCAAGGTGTAGAATACACCCGTAAAAGTAAAACAAATATTTTTGAAAATGAAATTTTACAATAAAAATTGCACAAACAAGCGAAAGAAAATATTAAAATAGACTTTTTCACATCTGTTTTTTTACATTCTATTTAATCTCTTTGGGCTTAATTACCCGCCGCTTGCGGTGAGAAATAAAAAATTATTCCTTACTGATACCCCGTCAACTTGCTGCGGGGTAGTTTATTCAACCTCCATTACATTTGGCGAAAAGGTAGAAAAGAGCCTGGCGTCCTTTGTTATCTTCCAACACGTATCTGATGTTCCCTTAATTTTGTATCCGAAGCACAAATTTAAAGATTTTATCTGTAAGGAAAGAAAAAATACCGATATTTGTAACGGAAGTAAACAAACAAATCGCTTGACCGATTGTTTTTAAGAATACTAAATATCCCGAAAGTTGAATCATTGAAGATAGAACAGATGAATCTAAACACCTTTTTAAGCCTGATTGAGCAAAGTATACGTAATCATTGGGAGATGCCTGCCATGACCGACTTTCATGGTAATACTTTCTGTTACAAAGATTTTGCCCGTGAAATAGACCGGTTGCACGACTATTTCAAAGCGGCAGGTATACAGCGGGGAGACAAAATATCGATATGCGGAAAAAACTCTGCACGATGGGCGATATCCTTTTTCGCCACCCTCTCCTACGGCGCTGTGGTAGTAAGTATCTTGCATGAATTTGACAGGGCCAGCGTGCAATTCATTGTAGACCATTCCGATTCGAGAATGCTCTTTGCGGACGAAAGCATCTGGAACGAGATCGATGAAAAGAGTATACCGAAGGTAGAAACCGTCTTTTCTCTCGACAACTCTTCATTATTGAAGTCGGTTTCCGATGAGTTAAAACAGTTCCATGCAAATGCTCCGGCCTATTTTGAGAAAAAATATGACAAGGGATTTTTTGTGAATGATATTGTTTTCCGTATCGAGAAACCGGAAGAATTGGCCGTGATCAACTACACCTCCGGGACTACCAGCAGCCCCAAGGGGGTGATGCTGCCTTATAGAAGCCTGTGGTCGAACACCAAATTCGCCAACGACAGCTTATGGTTCATCCGGTCGGGCGACAACATCGTTTGTATGTTGCCCATGGCGCATGCTTACGGCCTCGCGTTCGAGATACTCAACTCCATTTCCATGGGTTGCCATATCCATTTTCTGGGGAAAACGCCTTCGCCGAAAATATTGCTGGGAATGTTTTCCAAAGTAAAACCCAAATTAGTGTTGGCCGTCCCCCTTATCATAGAAAAGATCGTTAACAGGAACGTACTTCCGAAACTGAATCAGGGAGCGGCAAAAATCCTTGTAAAAATACCATTGCTAAACAGCATTATATATAATAAGGTACGCCGGTCGATGATCAAGTTCTTCGGCGGAAAACTGGTAGAGGTGGTAATTGGCGGCGCAGCGCTCAACCCGGATGTGGAGAGGTTCCTCCGGAAAACCCGGTTCCCTTACACCGTGGGGTATGGTATGACCGAATGCGGCCCGCTGATCTCCTATACCTATTGGATAACATACAAAGAGCGTTCCTGCGGAAAGGTGGTGGACAGGATGGAAGTGACGATCGATTCCGGAGATCCGCAAAATATCGTGGGCGAGATATTGGCCCGGGGGAGTAACCTGATGCTGGGATACTACAAAAACGAAAAGGCTACGAGAGAAACGTTCACGGACGACGGCTGGCTGAAAACCGGCGACCTGGGAACGATGGATGGCGATAATTTTATTTTTATCAGGGGAAGGAACAAAAACATGATACTGGGGCCTTCCGGACAAAATATCTATCCTGAGGAGATAGAAGAGAAGATAAACAGTTCGCCGTTTGTGAGCGAGTCGCTGGCCGTCAGCGAAAATGAAAAGATCATCGCCCTGATCGTACCGGACAAGGAAGCCTTGCAGGAAGAAGGAGCGGACGGCCAAGAGTTGAACGCCGTTTTCCGGCAAGTGATCGCAGAGGTGAATACCCAATTGCCTTCTTACAGCAAAATCGCCTCTTTCCGGATTCAGGAAGAAGAGTTTGAGAAAACCCCGAAACGAAGTATCAGGCGGTTCAAATACCTTTAGGCAGGTTCGCCGATTTATGCGGCAATTGCCGCAAAATCAATAGATTCTATTACATGTTTATCATTTAATCTCCCGTTCGGCCTGATACCGGAGATGCGAATAAATTGTCCAAGCAGATAAGCGTTGTGTGCCATCCACTTACAGGAAGCCATTGAAAATGGGATTCCCCGGCTTAACTTTCTTTTCAGGTTAAATCCTTTGTTTATCTATTTAAACGGTTAATTAACTGTAAAATATCTACCAAAGTATTGCATAATATAAAACGTTTATTACATCTGCGACGTTTAACTGCTGTGTTACGTCTATTGAATATGCTTGCGTAGCGCTGTGCCGCCAAAGCAAGAACCAAGAAGCGAAAATCTATGCGTCAGAGAAAAGCGGTTAGTTTATTGTAATGTTTTAAATTTTTGATTACGAAATAAATATGAAAACAACATTTTTATTTATTGGGGTAATACTTGTTTTTAGCGCTTGTGACCGTCATGGGAAAGATGCTGCGTGCCACAATCCTGAATTTGACTTCACCGAACTTAGTTTCAATGCGCAGGGCGGTACTAAAAGTACTACTTCCAAAGATAGTTTTTGGTGGATGAATTGGATCTATGATATAAATGGAGAATCTGTACCTTATGACGAATTGATTACTACTCGTGATCCGGATACCTCTCGAATAATCAAATTTGAGGGTTCCTGGTTTACTATTGAAAGGGAAGCAGACAGGGATTTCAAACAACTTACTTTTACGCTTGCGCCCAACGAAATAGGCTCACCCAGAGTAC
>JAISZV010000024.1 GCA_031284475.1 Proteiniphilum sp.
TAACTCGTCGAGCGTAACTGCTCCTTTGCGGATTGCGTCAAACAGAGGGTCGACAGCTAAATCGTTGACGCTATCTATAATTCTCTGTTTTTCAGCAATTCGTTGTTTCGCCTCTTTTACGTGTCTGCCGTCAGGATAATTGCCAATATAGCCGGAAAGGAAGTCTTCATCATATCCGCAACGATTCCAGGCATCCTCATCTTCTCTATTACGCTGGGACAGTAAGTTCTCGATTTCCTCGCGTTTAATTGGAACTAATTTGCTTAGCTCACCGAGAGTAACCGTTCCTTTGCAGATTTCGTTAAACAAATCTTCGGCAGTTAAACGGTCGGCCTCATTTAAAATTCCCTGTCTTTCATTAATTCGTTGCTTCGCTTCTTCTACGTGTCTGCCGATAGGATAGTTTCCAATATACTTAAAAAGACGGACTCCATTATATCCGCAACAACTCCAAGCTTTATCATCATCTTTATTACGCTGGTCAACCAAGTGCTCTATTGTCTTGCGTCTAGATACGTCTAATCTGCCGGTCTTTATTAAGTCGCCGAGAGTAACTATTCCGTTGCAGATTTCGTTAAACAATCGGTTGGCAGTTAAAATGTCGACGTGATTTAAAATTCCCTGTCTTCTTCTAATTCGTTGCTTCGCTTCTTCTACGTGTTTGCCGAGAGGATAGTTTTCAATATACTTGGAAAGGAGGATTTCATTATAACCGCAACGATTCCAGACATCCTCCTCTTGTCTATCACGCAGGGACAGTGATATTGCCTTGAATTTTTCGGGATCTAACTTGCCGGTCTGTATTAACTCGTCGAGAGTAACCGTTCCGTTGCAGATTGCGTCAAACAATTGGTTGGCAGTTAATTTATCGACGTCATTTAAAATAGTTTCTTTATCCATCTTCTTTTTTATTTAGTTTTCTTTGGTTGTATAATTGTTTCATAAATAGTAACTTCCAAACTTCCTGTAGATTTTGTACTCCTTTTTGTTAGAAACCACGACAACAGCATAAGCGCATACGCCACTACAGCCCCAAGGACAGAAAGCGGCGTTGGGTTTCCAAGCGTTGTAAAGTGTTTTTTCACATCGTCAAATGACAGATTATAAGTAAAATTTTCGGCTTGCTCGCCCCGTTCCCGAACGGTAGAAAGTTCAACCAATGCGTTCAACCATTTTTTTGAATTTTGCTCGACCTCGCTCACTACGCCCACAATGCCTATCGGCTTCCAGTCTTCAACAATGTTCCGCGCATCGGCCAACCAGGCGGCATCTACCTGTTTCATCGCCGTATAGTTGGAAGGAAACAAATCGGAATGAATGGTAAACATCTTGTTTTCAATCTGTTTTTTGTCAGAAACGCCATTGTACTCAAAGCCGTATTCGATATATTCCTTCAGGGTGATGTTTTTGGAATCAACAACGCTTTGCAGTTTGCTTCTGTAAAGAAGCTCCCGATTTTCGGCATAGCGTTCATACCCGGCAAACATATTTTCGGCTTGCGTGATGCTCGCTACTAATTTGTTTTGAATTTCCGTTTTCTGACTCGACACTACAAAAAAGTGCGGAAAAGGCGAACGGACAACGATACATGCAAACACCGTGAAGAATCCCAGCAAAATTTTCTCCCATACACGGCAGATTTTGAAATGACGGTTTGTGCGTTTGAGCAGTATGGCGCCAAGAGCCGTCCCACCTAACAACACAGCAATAATGACCGACCAGATAATACTCTGCTGAGCATCACCCAGCGTTAAAAAGTTTATGCTAAGAAAACACATGTAGCCAAACAGGATCGCTACTAATACCGCAAGCAGCTCGGCTAATGGAATTTTTACACGCATATTGGCAAATAATTTTTTTAACTTACTCATAGGTTTAATGTTTTATATTACAAAATAGTTATCTTTCATTTTTTATGCTTCTTCATTCTTTATTCACCCGCTTCAATTCCTGTTGCAACCGGTCGCGTTTTTGCTCCAATGGAGAGCGTCGGTCGTTAAATGGAGGCGTATTCGGGGTTTGACGACCCTTTCCGGCTGTTTCCAAAGTGAAAGAACAGATATGAATTGCGTTACCAGCATTCTTTATGACGCCACTGTAATCTTCCGTTTTTTCGCCGCATTTTACCGTGATGCGGTAGGGCGTTTCGTCGGCAGCATATTCATGTTTTCTGAAATACAGAAGGTAAACGTTGTAGATTCCGCTGGGTGCGCTGCCGGATTTCCAGAAAATAGTTTCAATTGGCGTTTTGTTGCCGGGATATTCCACATTCATATCGGTTTGCAGTTGTCCGCCGCTTGATACTCTGCGGTTACGGAAGGATACGGTTTCGCCAAACGGGTCGGTACAAATCAAATCCAAATCGTTGTAATTGTTCCAACTTAATACTATCTGCACATCTTCGGTCGAAAGTGCAGGCGTACAATCGAGCGCTTCACCCGATTGTACCCCTTCAAGCGCTTTATCCAACTGGATTAACTTGCCGATATTATCGCGCGTCTTCAGGCCGGTAGCCTGTAATATGCAAATAATCTGTTTGGTCGTAATGGCGTTGTTCAAACTTTTCATCAAGGCAACTGCACCGGTAACGATTGGAGCAGCCATACTGGTACCGTCCATTGCCTGATACTTATTTTTACCAATCGAACTGTAAATGCCTATACCGGGTGCAGAAACGGTTGAATAAGAACCGTAATTACTAAAATCGGCTTTGCCAAAATTTCGATTGTTTTTATCTACCGCCGAAACGGTAATAAACCATTCGGGACGTTGCAAAGCATCAATTCCAGCCAATACATTATCGTTACCTGCGGCCACTACAACGGTCGAATTATAGCCTGCGGCAATTCGCATAACTTCGCGCCACAATCGTTCTTCTTCCTTAAAATGATTGTGTATCAAATCTATTTGCGCTCTTTCGGGAAATTGGGATAAACTCGTAAACTGACTTCCCAGCGATACATTCACCACATCAGCGCCCTGGTATAACGCATAAAGAATGCCGTCCAAAACTGAAGTGGTGGTCATCATTCCTCTCTTGTCTGCCACTTGAACAGGCATAAATTTACATTCGGGAGCGATGCCGCAAAGCCCTTTACCATTGTTGGCAATGGCTAATGCCGTTCCGGCCACGTGCGTGCCGTGGTCTATTTTCTGAGGAAAAATCTCGCTTGAGTGTTTCCAGACATTGTAAGGTCGTATAACCTTACTGCGCAATTCAGGGTGTTGCAGATTAAATCCGTTATCAACAATAGCGACCGTTATTTTTTCGGAACCGCGTGTAATGTCCCACGCCTGCTGAGCGCGTATAGCCTTCAGATACCACGACTTGTCGCTGTCGGCAAAAACGGGGTCGTTGGGAATGTAATCGCCCTCGAAAAGCGCTTCGTCGAAAACAAAAAGATGATATTTAGGCGAAAACCGGCCCGGTATTTCGCGCTTTAACTGTTCCCGCTCTTTCTTTGGGATCTCTATTTGCATTCGCTTTACGGCATCGTCGTAATAAACGATTTTGTACTTATCGCCGGGATAGGTTGTCTTGAAATCCTTCGCCAAATCCATTATGGATTTGTCTTTGTTTTCCATCAGGATATTCAGGCGGTTGCCAATAATGGTAGGATTTCCGGGAATGATGTCGGGACCCTCTATTGGCAGCAACACGCCTTGTTGAGGCGGCAGCACGTCTTTGTATTTCGGAGGCGTTGGCGCCGGTTGATACGGGTTGTAACCGCCTTTGCGTCCACGAGACGGGTCTTCCCGCAACCGGGCAGATTCACTGTCGCCACGAGAGTCGTCATCCATACAACCGTGGCAATTTCGCAAAAGCAAAAACAGCAACAGTGCTAACAACAACAAAAGCGCAAAACTAACTAACCATTGCAGACAGCCTTTCCCTTCCTCCGTAAGCCAACGCCTGAAACGTTTGTACCAAGGTTCGGAATTGGAATATTTACCACCAGTCTTTACA
>JAISZV010000025.1 GCA_031284475.1 Proteiniphilum sp.
ACTTTTTTCTTGGAAGTATTTACTTAAATGTTGAGAAATGACGAAAGATGTTGTGAAAAAAAGTTTAGCAATTATAGGAGAAGGTGAAACTGAATGGTTTTATTTTGACTCTTTACGAACAGCAAATGTAGAGCACCCGGCCAGGTGGAGGCTTTTTAGGGTTGATATGGTCTTTGGTGCAGGATAACCGTCGAATTATAATATAAAGTGAAAGGCAGATCGCAATCGGAGGTAATCTCTTTGCTGATCTGCCTTTTATTAAAGAGCCGCACCGGCGGAATAAGACGAAACTCCCTATGACAGGATTTGAGTGTTTTGGTATCTTTGTAATCCGCTGTTCCGGTAAACCGGAATCCCGAAGGTGCGGCCCGCCATTGACGCCAAAAACGAGTCTCGGTTCATAAAATGTAATTGATGAGTTTCCCAATCGACCAATGCGGCAATTACTCATTCAATTCTAGTCCCAAAGGTAGAGGGTAAAAATGAAACTTCCAAATTATTTGTGTTATTTTTTCACCCCCATTCGCCTGTTTATCTGTGATGGCGCTTATTCACAGTGGAATTAGGATTCCGCTAAAAACCTTTCGATTTCTTCGTCGGTTACCTCATGGTCTGACAGGTCGCCCGCCAGATACTGGTCGTAGGCGCTCATATCCACCAAGCCATGACCGGAGAGGTTAAAGAGGATCACTTTCTCGTTCCCTTCTTCTTTCGCTTGCAACGCTTCCCTGACCGCAACAGCAATGGCATGGGTAGATTCGGGAGCCGGAATGATACCTTCGGTACGGGCAAAGAGTACGCCTGCTTCAAATGTCTCTAATTGTTTGATGCTTACCGCTTCTATCAAATCGTCTTTCAACAGTTGGCTTACGATGCTGCCTGCGCCGTGATAGCGGAGCCCTCCGGCATGGATGTTGGCCGGGGCAAACCTGTGTCCCAGCGTATACATTGGGATCAGCGGCGTATAGCCGGTTTCGTCGCCGAAATCGTAACGAAACTCACCTCTGGTCAGCTTGGGGCAGGACGCCGGCTCGGCGGTCACAAACCGCGTATGGGTTTTTCCCGCTATGTTGTGGCGCAGGAATGGGAAACTGATCCCCGAAAAGTTGGAGCCGCCGCCAAAACAGCCGATCACTACGTCGGGATACTCGCCGGCCATCGCCATCTGTTTCTCCGCTTCCAGTCCGATGATGGTTTGGTGCAACGCTACATGGTTGAGCACGCTTCCCAGGGCGTATTTGCATTTGGGGGTTTGCATGGCCAGTTCAATGGCTTCGGAGATGGCCGTGCCGAGGCTTCCCTGGTAATTGGGATGGTCGGTGAGGATTTTCCTGCCCGCTTTGGTGGACATACTCGGAGAGGCGATTACCTGCGCTCCCCATGTTTGCATCAGCGAGCGGCGGTAGGGCTTTTGTTCGTAACTGATCTTTACCATGTAGACGGCCAGTTCAAGGTCGAATGCCTTGGCGGCGAACGCCAGGGCAGTGCCCCATTGTCCCGCGCCGGTCTCGGTGGTGATGTTGGCGATCCCTTCTATTTTATTATAGTAGGCTTGCGGCAGCGCCGAGTTGAGCTTGTGCGACCCGACCGGACTGACGCTTTCGTTCTTGAAGTAGATATGCGCAGGCGTGTCTAAGGCTTTCTCCAGTTCGGTAGCACGCACCAACGGGGTAGGGCGGTATATCTTATACTTTTCCCTTACCTCTTCCGGGATGTCTATCCAGGCGTCGGTAGTGTTCATCTCCTGGCGCGACAGTTCTTCGGCGAACAGAGGGTAAAGATCTTCCGCTTTCAACGGTTCTTTTGTTTGCGGATTGATCATGGGCTGAGGTTTGTTTTTCATTTCAGCCGTTACATTGTACCACTGTGTGGGTATCTCCGCTTCGGGGAGGATAAATTTTTTTCTTTTTTCCATTTTGATTGTTATTGTGGGGTAGAAATATAAATGTGCACAAAATTATAAAATAATCATGACAGATTATAATTGAAATTGCATAATAAAGGAAATAATCCTTCATTCGTCGGAGAAAAAGGGTGTATTCGTCGATTTTCTGTTCCGTTTCCTCTTTTTGAATGTTTATCTTTGCAGGGACGTTTTCGTTAAGCCGGATGAGCGGAGGAGAAACTCGTTTGAATTATATCGCAACGAGAATTGAAAACGCTAATGTAGCGGGAATTGAAAACGCTGATGGAACTATTTCGACACATTAAATTTAAATTGTATGCACAAACATTCTTGTTCATCATCCCACAAAAAAGGAGGTATTCTTTTCGGATTGTTTCTGGTTGTGGCGGGCATACTGTTTCTTTCCTTTAATTTCGGATGGATAGATTCCGCCCTGAAACCGGTTCTTTTCTCATGGCCCATGATCTTTATCGTGGTTGGGGTTATAAGATTTTTCAAAAGAAACTATCTTGCTTCGTTCTTCTGGTTGATTCCGGGAGTCTTTTTCCTGATCCCTCGCATCGTGGAGACTTATCCGGGCTACATTCGGGGTGTAGATAGCGATTTTGCCTGCATTTACTGGCCGCTCCTGCTCATATTATCCGGTATCGGTTTTATCCTGAAAGTGGTATTGTCAAAACGCCGGAAGAGGGGAAAAAGGTCATTTCATACTATTTATACAACCGGGGGCGCGAGCGGACGTATAGAGAAAACGGTTATTTTTGGCGGAACGGAAAGTATTTTTCTGGATCCGGTGTTTTATGGCGGCGAGATCAGCGTCATATTCGGCGGCGTGGTGCTCGACCTGCGCAAGACACAACTTCCCGAAGGGGAGACTTATCTCAATGTAGATGCTATCTTTGGCGGTGTGGAACTCCATATTCCCGACAACTGGCTGGTAGAGGCAAAATTCCAGACGGTAGCGGGCGGTCTTCAGGATAAGCGATTGGCTTTGTCTCCCGATAACTCGCGAAAACTGATTTTACAGGGAGATTTAATATTCGGAGGGTGTGAAATCCGTTGACGGGATGATGTGGTAATGAAACTTTCATTTTCTTATATTCCTTTCCGGTGGCTACCCACGTTATTACTGTGCGTTGCGTATGCGTTGTTGCAGGCTGTGGCGTTTCATCCTTTTCTCTCGTTTGCTTTTCCGCTTTTATTGCTGAAAAGCGCGATGGATGCGCTTATCTTAGCCGGCATAGGCGCGTTGCTGGCAGTGGCTATCCCTTCATCCGATTATGTGAAACTCGATTCCGTTCAGCGATTTGTCAATTTTTTTGCGTTGGGGATGGTAGTGGCGTTGATATGGGCGGCGTTGTTCTTTTTTTCTTCCTGGCTTGTTTTTGGTAATACCCGGCCGGCAGAGATACGCTCTCTGCTTCCCTTGGCAACATTTATTGGGGTACTGGCCTATGTGACGTTGCTGCAGGTGACGCTGCGCCGTATGGAAGCCGGAGAAAAGGGAAATGGCCCGGAACTACCGGAGGAAGAGAACGATATTCCGGCTGCGGAGTCCCTACGCGGGAAAGAACAGGAGGAAACCGAAACGTTAGAGCGTGTGGCGGTGAGAGTAGGCCAGAGAATCCATGTAATTTTTGTGCCTGATATTGTTTATATCCGCTCCGACGGCGATTATGTGCAGATAGTAACCGACCAGAACAGGTTTCTCAAAGAGGAGACCATGAAGTATTTTGAAGCCGGCCTGCCCTCGTCGCAGTTCGTAAGAGTACACCGTTCTTACATAGTGAATGTGGAAAAGATTCTTCGTATTGAGATGTACGAAAAGCAAAACCAGATGCTTACGCTCAAGAACGGAGATAAGATCAGGGCCAGCGTATCGGGCTACAAAGCGTTGCGGGCCGTGCTGAATCTCTGATCGTAACAAAATCTTATTGTAAAGTATGTTAAAACTAAGAAAACCGATTTTGGTTTTCGAGTTTCCCCGCTATCTTTGTGCCGTTTTTTTAACGCAATCAGCAAATGAATGGAAGTAAAGGAACGAATTATTGAAAAAGCGGGCGATCTGTTCCGGCAATACGGCATAAAGAATGTGTCGATGGATGAGATGGCTGCCTCGCTGGGTATCTCG
>JAISZV010000085.1 GCA_031284475.1 Proteiniphilum sp.
AACGAAGACGATAAACGGCATTGAAGCAGTCCTTATCCCCGCAGGAACTTTCCTGATGGGCAGCCCTGTGAACGAGCCAAACAGCTATGAGAATGAAACGCAGCATACGGTAACGCTGACGCAAGATTTTTATATGGGCAAATATGAAGTAACCAATGCGCAGTACGCCGCATTTTTGAATGACAAAGGCATCGGCTCAAGCGGACAGAAAACGGATATAGAGAACAACGAGATATTGATTTCTGCCAGCAACGTCAATTCTTACGACTGGGGTTTGCATTGGAATACCGGCGCATCGAAATGGGAGCCCGTTTCGGGCTGTGCCAACCGTCCGGTGATCTATGTAACGTGGTATGGCGCCAAAGCGTTTGCGGAGTGGGCGGGCGGCAGCCTGCCTACCGAAGCGCAGTGGGAATACGCCTGCCGCGGCGGACAGTCGGCAAGTTTGCCTTTCGGAGTCGGCAACGGCAAGGTATTAAACGGCTATATGGCAAATATTAGGGGAGAAAACCCGTACGATTATGATAAAGGCGGGGGTCAGACCGGCAGCGATACGCCTTATTTAAACCGCACTGCGGATGTGGGCAGTTACAGCCCGAACAATTACGGCCTGTATGACATGCACGGCAATGTCGATGAATGGTGTTCGGACTACTACGCCGCTGATTACGGCAACGGCAGTGCGAATGCCACCGACCCTACAGGCCCAGCGACAGGCAGCAGCCGCGTGATGCGCGGCGGAAGTTGGCCCGATTCCGCCCATACTTGCCGTTCTGCCCGCCGGACCTACATCGTCTCATCCACCCTGTCCCGCTTCCGCGGCTTCCGCGTGTTATTCCTTCCTTAGTTCACTGTGAAGCCTTGAGCAAACGAGCCTGCCGCGAAAGCGCAGCGAGGGACAAGCGCAGCGAAAGGCAGGCGGGAAAATGTGAAAATTGATTTAATGATTTAATGATGTAATGATGTGCCAATGTGAAACCTCTAACGAGGTTTTGAGGTGGCGGGGGGGATAATTTCAAATATTCAATTCTCAAATACTGTTTTCCATTTTTGATCAGCCTCTTTTTAGTACACCCGGCGGGAATCGAACCCACATCGTCGGAACCGGAATCCGATATTCTATCCATTGAACTACGGGTGCAGGGCTACCTTATTGCCTGAATGAACCGTTTTCCCATTTCAATACAATGGCTTCGCTCTTCAGAAAAGGTTTTATTTCTGTGATCTGATCATTGTCCAGGAGCGGTTTGTAATTGAATGTCAGCGTTAAATCGCTTCCGCTTTCACTGAAATCTGCCGAGATCGGATAAATGTGCTGCAAAGATACGGCATATTTATAATTTTCCATCTCTTTTTTGGAAGAATCGAAGAAAATTTCTTTGGAAATTTCCGGTAGAAATGCGTTGTTTTCTATTTTTTTCCACTTTGTCGTATAAAATGAGATGTGGCTGTCACAGGCTTCCGCACAAACCGTTTTAATTATGCATACAATTAAGGAATCTTTCCCGGCCGGGAGCAGTTTCAATTGGGTAGCGCCTGCGTCCGATGTTTTTATCTTCAGATAGCTGCTGCTTTGCCCCAATTTTTTGATTTCGCCCAATGCATAGGGAATGGTTGTCTCGCCCGAATCGACCAACAGCATGGTTTTGTTGCTTTCCGATACTCCCGGAAGAAGTTCCGGCGGCATTGATTTGAACAGGCCGCCTATATTTTGTCCCTCTGCCGGCAAAAAAACCGGGAGGAAAAATATCCAAATAAAATTTCGCATGATAGTTCGTGTTACTCCTTATGTTTATAATTTGAGTTATCGGCTGAAAACAGCAAAAGCCAAGAGAATTATTACATTTGTAAAAGCGGCAGAGAAACCCGGTAAAACGCAAAGCATCTGCCGGCGCTCTGTGCCCCGGTACAAAGTAATGAATTAAATTTTGAAGGCCAAAATATTTACGAATTGAAATTGCGCGCACATGTAAAAAACCGTACAGTAACTATCTTGGGCGAGAGGTTACACAAAGAGGGTGAAATCACATTGTGATACACCCTCTTCAATTTCAACTTTGCTCCTTATTCCTTTACGGCAGGAACTGCTTCTTCAACCGCTTGCTCCAGTGTATCGGTTATAGCGGCAGCCGCTTCGATAGCAGCCCGGATACTGTCGGCCTGAACTTTGGCAATGCTGTCTAATCTGGCCGCTTCGGCAATGCTGTCTTGTTTTACTTTTTCAGCATTTTTCTGTGCATTGTTGCAGGAAATAAAGCCCAATGTTGCAATGGTAGCAACCAATAAAATTACCTTTTTCATTTTTTAGTAGTTTTAAACGATAAATAAAATTGCTTTATAAAAAACGGTACAAAATTATATCAAAAACATGTTCTATAACATGTTTCATCAAAGAAATATAGTTAAATAATATTAAGTATTTATCAATCTTGATGATTTGAAAGAGTGTGTCCGGATTTCTTCCCATTTATCATTTATAGAGGAAACGCTTGATGGTTTTCTTGGGTGTTTTCTCAAACTCCGTATCCCTTATTTCTATGAAGCCGATTCTCTCGTATTGGGCGACCGATTGATTGAGTATCTCCTTATTTTCATTCATGATCTCTTTGAGTTTTTCTTCCGGGATGTTATCTTCCTTCATGGCGGAAATATCGGGCCAAACCAGCGCTACAAGTTTTGTATCGCGCACTACTACTAAGCTTTCGGCGATGTATGGGAGATTGTTCAATCGCGATTCGATTTCTTCGGGATAAATATTTTGCCCGTTTGACGAAAGTATCATGGTTTTAATCCTTCCTTTGATAAAAAGGCGACTTCCCTTCATGATACCCTGGTCGCCGGTTTTGAGCCAACCATCGGCCGTGAAAGCTGCTGCCGTAGCTTCGGGGTTTTTGTAGTATCCTTTCATCACATTTTCTCCCCTTACCTGGATTTCTCCCGGAATATTCTCCGGGTCGGACGAATCAATACGCGCTTCCATGATATTCTCCAATACCGAACCGCAGGAAGTAGGCGCGAAGTCGTAATGATGGTCGTAAGAGATAAGCGGGGCGCATTCCGTCATGCCGTAGCCGACGGTAAAAGGGAATTTTATCTTGTGGAAGAACGCTTCTACTTCAGCATTCAGCGCTGCGCCGCCTATAATCACCTCCCTGAAATTTCCTCCCAATGTTTTTATCAGCGATCTATTTATCCTGTTAAGGATGAGTGTATTGACGCCGGGAATCTTTAAAAGCGCTTTGACGACCGGTTTTTCTATTACCGGTAATATCTTCTTTTTATATATCTTTTCAAAAACAAGCGGTACTGTGATGATAAGGTGCGGTTTCACTTCATTCAGCGCAACGATAAGGTTCTGGGGAGTAGGAGAGACGCCCAGTAGCGTGGTATGTACGCCGGTAGAAAGTGCATAAAGAAAATCGAAAGCGCAGCCATATACATGGGCCATTGGCAGAAAAGCCAGAATACGGTCGCCGGTAAAAAGGAGGTTCAGTATTCCGGCATACGTTATGTTTCCTGCAAAATTGTTGGCCGTAAGCATTACGCCTTTACTGAATCCGGTGGTTCCCGACGTATAGTTGATGCAGATCACTTGCTCGTTATCCACTTCAGCGTAACGGACGTCCTTCCGTGAAAAACCGGACGGATAGGCGCGGCGGAACTTTTCTTCCAACCCGGCTACCTTTTCGGGAACGCTTTCATCTTCGGTTGCCTTTCCGGGAACGACTTTATTCCCGACTGCCTTTTCGGGAACGCTTTCACCGGCGCTTTTCAGGAGAGAAAAAGAAGGTATATTGAATACCGGGATATTCAGGTTTTCCTTGTTGATGGATTTCCAGATGGATTCGTTGACAAAAAACAGTTTTGAATCGGAATTATGGATGATATATTCGATACTCTCCGTATTAAATTCATGCAAAATGGGAACAATAACCGCACCGTAAGTGATGGCAGCCATAAAAACAACCGACCATGAGGAGTGGTTTTTGCCGACCAACGAAATTTTGTCGCCTTTCTCAATTTGCAGCTCAGAAAAAAGAAGGTGGAGTTTGGCTATTTCGCGCGCCAACTCACCATAGGTATATGAATTTCCGCCTTTATAGTCGGTCAATGCAGGCAAATCCCAGTTCTTTTTAAAGCTCTCTTCATAGAGTTTGATGAAGTTTTGCTCAATCATAATTGCACATTCTTTATAAAGATGTGCAAAAATAATAGCTAAAAATTTATTATCAAAGAAAAAAGGGCCGTAAATTAGGAGTAAAATTGTAATTTTGTCGCTTCATTAATTCGCAGTGTAACTAATTGTCGTTAGAATTGTTTCCGGCGCGGGACTATTTTTTTGGTAGGAATGCTACGAACACGACAAATCGGATATGATCGATAGAACCATTTTTGAAAATAAAACAGCGGCCTATTATACACTCGGCTGTAAATTGAATTTTGCGGAGACGTCCGCTATCGGAAGGCAACTGCTTAATTTGGGCGTACTGCGCGCCCAAAAGGGGCAGGAAGCAGATATTTGTGTGATTAATACCTGTTCTGTTACCGAACTGGCCGATAAGAAAGGCCGCCAGGCTATCCGGAAAGCGATTCAAGAGAACCCTTCGGCGTTTGTGGTTGTTACGGGATGCTACGCACAGTTGAAACCTGAAGATATTGCCGGGATAGAAGGCGTTGATTTGGTGTTGGGCGCAGAGCAAAAGCTGGATGTGGCGAAGTATCTGGACGGCCTGACAAAAAAAGAAAAAGGGGTGGTTGTTACTTCAAAAACCCATCGTATCAGGTCGTTTGTTCCTTCTGTTTCCGCAGACGACCGCACGCGCTATTTCCTGAAAGTGCAGGATGGGTGCGACTACTTCTGTTCCTTTTGCACCATCCCTTTCGCAAGGGGAAGAAGCCGTAACGGATCGATTGCCGACCTGGTGCGGCAGGCCGGGCAGGTGGTGCGGGAGGGAGGCAAAGAGATTGTCCTCACGGGGGTGAATATCGGCGATTTCGGGCATACAACCGGAGAGACCTTTCTTGATCTGCTCCGGGAACTCGATAAGGTGGAGGGCGTGGAGCGTTACCGTATCTCGTCCATTGAGCCGAATTTACTGTCGGATGAGATGATTGATTTCGTTGCCGGATCGAATCGTTTTGCGCCTCATTTCCACATGCCGTTGCAATCGGGTAGCGACGCCGTGCTGAAACTGATGAAACGGAGATATGATACGACGCTGTTCCGGCACAAGGTAGAAAAGATAAAACAGATACTTCCCCATGCTTTTATAGGTGTGGACGTGATTGTGGGGGTACGGGGCGAGACCGATGCGTATTTCTCCGGAGGCGAGGCGTTTATCCGTTCGATCGATTTCTCCCAGTTGCATGTGTTTACTTATTCCGAGCGTCCCGGAACGGCGGCACTGAACATCGACTACGCGGTGGACTCCAAGACGAAGCATGCGCGCAGTAAGGCTTTACTGGAACTTTCGGACGCACGTTTGCGGGATTTTTATCTGTCGCAACAGGGAAGCCGGAAAAAAGTATTATTTGAACATACAAAACGCGGTAAAAAAATGCACGGATTTACCGAGAATTATATAAAATTGTATGCCGATTACGATGCATCGTTTGTGAACAGGGTGACCGAAGTTGAAGTGGGCGCCTACGACGAGGATGAAATGACAATGAAAGCTATTTTTAATGGATGACGAAGGAAGTAAAAAAGGGATCGGGTATTCGCTGTTATATGCGGTAGCATATATGCATGCATTACTGCCGTTTAAAGTATTGTATATTCTCTCGGATATTCTCTATCTGATTATTTATCATCTGGTAAAATACAGGAGAAGAGTTGTGCGGAAGAATCTGAAGAATGCTTTTCCGGAGAAGCCGGAAAAAAGTATCGTGAAGATTGAAAAGAAATTTTACCGCCACTTATGCGACTATTTTGTAGAGACCCTCAAAACGCTTCATCTTACCGGTGAAGAGGCGCGTAAACGGATAAAGTTTGAAAATCCGGAAATTATTAACCGGCTGATCGCTGACGGTAGATCCTGTATCTTGGGCCTCGGCCATTACGGTAATTGGGAATGGGTTCCCTCTATCGTAATGTATTTTACTCCGGATGTGGAGATAGGATTCATCTACAAAAGACTGCATTCTGCGGCATTCGACCGTCTTTTCCTGAAGATGCGGACTCACTTCTGTTCCTGGCCCGTTGAGATGCGTAACGCCTTTAGACAGATGATCCGTTTTCAAAACGAAGGGAAAACATTGCTCGTGGGCTTCCTTTCCGACCAACGGCCTTCCTCGCGGCAGGAGCATTACCGGACTACATTTATGAATCAGCAAACGTCCGTACAGACAGGCATGGAGAAAATAGCCCGGCGTCTTGGAACTTCTGTTGTTTATCTGGATATAGAAAAAGTTAAAAGAGGATATTATACCGGTAAGTTCTTCGTTATTTCTCCCGACGCAAGCGAAGCGCCCGAATTTGCCATAACAGAACGGTATATGAGGAAATTAGAGGAAACGGTAATGAGGGAGCCGGCTTATTA
>JAISZV010000144.1 GCA_031284475.1 Proteiniphilum sp.
CCTACAAGCAAATGTACTTTTTCTTCCAGCGTAAGAGAATCGAGAATTACGTCAATGTTGTCCGCCGTCAGTTGCAGCGGTTTCGGCGTTGTGTTGCAGGCAATCCATAGGCCTGTAATAGAAAAGATTAACCTACCACCTTCTAAGAAGGTGGATTTGATATAATGAATCGGGCATAGCCCCCAAATTTTATTTTAGATTCTCTTCTTCGTAAAATGTTATCTGTTAGATAAGATACAAGAGAATTTTTTTTGAGGCAAAGCCAAAAGAACATAACCACCTCCCAAGTAGGTGGATTTCTAATGTAAATTAAAAAAGTACCCGACGCACCAATTGGAAACTAACCATCCGAATCCTCAATTACAAATAGCATAAAATTTATTTACAATTGAATTTTCTGTGAATATGAAATTATCCCATTTTACAAAGATATAAACGTCATACCAATTGACCCTTTTTTGTCTTTATCTACACCTGCTTTGCCGGCATAATAATTCCAGTTGTGTACCGTATCGTTAATCTGATCAATTATTTCCTCCGCTTTTTTATTGCGGATGGAACGTCCTATCACGATCAGGTCTTCTCGTGTAATATTTTCCCTTTTCCTGTTAATACTCAACGCATGACGGCTTACCCATTCGCTTCCCGGACGATAAGCATGGCAGAGGTCGTACGCCGGAGCCAATTTCCACCGGTCTCCCTGTTTAAGAATAAAAGAGAAGTTCTTGGTATGGTCATCACAGTTGCGGGCTATCACATTAAACACCATACGGCGGAACATCTGTTCGGCTTCGGCGTAAGTCAGCTTTAGTTCCCGCATGGTTTGAAATAATTGTTCATAACTGTAACTGTTTACCCGGTTATAATCAAAATGTTTCATGGCGCAAAAAGTCTGCGTATGATGTTTTGTATAGCTCCCTTCCCTGTCAAAGCGCCGGGTCATAAAATGGGCGCGTCCGTTCTCTTCCAATAACCGGCATGGCGTCATTTCTATTCCGCAATCCAAAGCCATCAGGTAGTAAGCATATTCAACACGTCCGTATCCATGAGTTGCCCCCAATTGCACTTCACTTACCCCGTCAAGTTTAAGCAGCCAGTGTTCAAACCCTTCGGGAGCGCGCGTTTGCCCGGAACGGACTTCTCCCGTTTTTTCATTATAGGCAACCACGGCTTTGGGGCGTGCGCCCCCGGCAGATGTTCCGATTTTCAGTATTTCCCGCATGGCTTTTTCTTCTCCGGATTTTAAATTGGCTACAAAAGCCTCCTTTTCCGAAAGCATTTTGCCGGCAATTTTTACCAGGCTATCTATCTCCACCGAAAAAGTATTCACATTTTGTTTTAAAATAGGCGGCTCAATCTCCAATGCTCCCATTCCCCGTTTTCCTATAAAACAAAGCATCTCTACCGGGTTCATACTGTTTTCCGGTCGTCCTTGCTGTGCCAACCATAAATTGATCAATTCATTCCCATAACGGTCGGGCAGCATATCCGCGAGCAATCCGGGCAACCCTTTAAAAGTATCGAAAGAAGAAGCGGTTTCTTTGCGTAATTCAGGGAAAGCGTAAATTTGCTGTTCCGGGGACAACGGCATCTTTAAGGGAGACAGTTCCCATCCAAGTCTTTTAAAAGCAGGATCGTATTCAAAAGAAGCCAATCCCGATTTTTCATCCCAGGCAACGGCTCCTGCCATTTTGCCCCATATATGTACGATTGCACTATTCATCATCGACCCATTTTACCAATCAATATTTTCATTATCTGATTTCTTCTTTTTGGGGAAAGCAACCCGCTGTCTTTTCTTTCTCTCGGCTTGAGCCAGGACTAACGGACTTTGCCGGCGGGTAACCACAAAAGCATTCATGATGTGTAATTGATCCAACACCCGCAATACCCGGATGAGTGTTGCAACCGTTACGGCGTCGCCTCTTTCCAGCAGACTGAGTGTGGATCGGCTTATTCCTGCATCTTCAGCAAGCATAGCCTGGGTTTTATTTTGCTCCATACGGTGATGTTTTACAAATTCTCCGATTTGTATGAGAATACGGTCATCACTCATTGCATTCCAGTCGTTGCGTGATATGTCATTCATAAAATGAGTGTTTTATGTATAGTGAATGAAAAACCATACAAATATATCATTCTTTTATCAATAAATTTAGTTTTGAATGAAAAATAATTCATTAGACACAAAGAACATAATTAGTGAATGATTTATCACTTATTAAGTGTGTTTTTAATACTATTGTTACAGTCCGGGAAATTTGTTTGACTTTCTAGCAATATGGGAAAATTTCGCACTATCCCCAGATTTGGCGGACAGTATCCGCAGAATCATTCTGCCGGATGTTCTTTTATCACAGGGATTATTTTACCGCTTTTTTGAATAAAAGCAGTATATTTGTCCCAAACATAAGAATATGGATATAAAACTTCAAACGCTATTCAAGAAAAATAACGGGTATTTGATTCGCAGGCAAATATCAGATAAACCGACCTATAACCATCTCCTCAAGCTGATAGATACCGGTACTGTAAAGCGTATAAAGCGTGGAGTGTATTACTCTGAAAATGCGACGAAAGATAACATGATGATTGACGTGGAAAAAATAGTTCCAGGAGGAGCGCTTTGCCTTTATTCGGCCTGGGCGTATTATGAACTGACAGTTCAGATCCCTTCATCTTTTACAATTGCCATCGAAAAAAACCGGAAAGTATCTCTTCCCGATTATCCTCCTATTACCTTATATTACTGGAAACAGGAATATCATGAGTTAGGAGTCGTTACTCAAAAAATAAGCGGTTATACCGTAAAAATCTACGATATAGAGAAATCGGTTTGTGACGCTGTTAAATACCGGACTAAAATTGGGATGGAAACAGCATCGGAGATATTGAAGACATACCTGAAAAGAAAAGACCGTAATCTGACCAAATTGATCGGGTACGCGAAGAAAATGAGAATAGAAAAGGTTTTGAAAACATATCTGGAAATACAAATATGAGAAAAGACACGGCTAAATCTATTAAAGCAAAGTTGCTGAGCATCGCCGGAAAAAAGGACATCAATTATCAGCAACTCGTTATAAGATATTTATACGAACGTTTACTATATCGTTTATCTGTAAGCCGTTATAAAGAAAAAGGATGGTGTGAATGGAGAAAATTATTACTACCGGTTAATTAAAAGAAAACACCCGGCTTTACTCCCAAGAATGTAAAGCCGGGTGTTTATTTTGCAATCTACTGATATTCATATCTATCAGCGGAAAGAAAGGGATTCGAACCCTTGGTACCCGTGAGAGTACAACGGTTTTCGAGACCGCCCCGATAGACCACTCCGGCATCTTTCCTGATCAGGATGCAAAATTACGCTATTTTCTCATAAAACAGCGCATATCCGGTCAATAAATTCGGAAATTCCCGCCACGGCATAAACAAAGTATGTTTACTACCATTAGACACATTCCACGGCATCACCGAAGTATGTTTACTACCCTCCTTACGACCTTACAAACTGCCGGATTTATTTCTTTAACGCCCGCAACGCTTCATTTGTCGCGGAAAGCAACGGCTCAATGGAAATAGGCGAACCTACGGAGTTTTTCATCCAAAGCTGGGGAATGATACTCCCCTGCGTGTACATACGATCTATCTCGCCGGCCAGGTTCTTTCCCCGCACCTGCTGTTCAATCTGGAAGGCGATCAGATGCCCCATCGGATAGTTGGGCAGATAGAGCGGATAATCGATCATGTGCGAATAGATACCGAGCAATGTCTCATCCTCTCCTCCCAGCACTCCGGCATAATAACTGTTCCATATTTCTTTGGCGGAACTGATCACCGCCTCTTTCAGTTGCTCCGGCGCAGCGTCGGGATGGGCGTAAAGCCATTCCCACACCTTTATATCCACGAGAGAAACGCCCATAATCTCGTAACACGACCAGAAGTTATCCAATGCCAGGTAATATTCATCTTCCGGGTTCGGGTTTTTCAGTCCCAGCAATTCCAGATCCCTCTTTTGGAAAAGGAATGCCACGGCTTCGGTAAAAGCGGTATTGGGAACGCCGTTCAGCATATAGTAATCCACATCGTTCATCGTGATGGTCTGTTCCACATTGTGCCCGAACTCATGCACGGCAATATTGTAGCCCTTGTAATCCATCCCTTCCGCCCCGATGCGGGTACGCAAACGCGCCACATCATTACGCATGTCGGCGCCCCAGGCATGGCCGGCCCCCCGCGAAGCATCCACCGTAACCAGCGAAGTAATCTCCGCTGCCTTAGCGGGTTTCCAGCCCAGTTTCACCAGGATATTGGGAAGATCTTCCTCCAGCGCTTTCGCCTCAGGGTACTTTTGGGAAGTAATGGCCGTCAGTTCTTCTTCGGGGATGCCGCCACCCGATTTGAAACCGTTGTACCATATATCGAACGGTTCCAGTTTCCGCCCCAACCGAGACTCGATAAACGACGCCACTTCTTTCACCTGCGGCGAAGAGAGAAGTCCCCTGAACAGTTCTTCCACATCTTTCTGCGGCACCTCCATCGTACCGTCAAACGCGCGGACAAGCTCGGTAGGATAATGGGAAGAATAAGGATCAAGCCGGCGCATCGCCCGGAAATTCTTCAGAAACACCTCGTACCTGCGGACGTTTTCAGGCGTGGAAGCGACTGTATCTCCGTTATTGTCAAACAAGCCGTTCGTTACCGGGTTCCATAAATAGTTGTCGTTATTGATCACTTGCAGGGGAATTGACTGGTCGATAATGCGTTGCATCACACGGTAGATCATCCGCTGTTTTTCCAATCCTTTTTCGTTGTCGGCATAGTTCGATTTCAGTTCGTCGCGCAATCCCCAGTGAGAAATCAGCTTCATATTAGCGGGAAACAACCGTTCTCCGTTTTTATTCCGCAGGTTTCCCATATAGATATTGTAATCAGAGATATAGGCGTCGGCTTCGGTAATCGTTCCGGAAATATCCTGCTGAACGGACGCCGGAACGCGAGATGTAAACCTGTCGCCCATACGCGCATAGGCCCATTCTTTTCGCGACCATCCTTCGCCCAACTCGGTTTTTTCCTTCAGCGTATAGAAAGGAAAGTTCAACGCCGTAAGAAAAGCGGCCTTATTGTCGTACAGGTCGTCCGCCAGATGGGCCGAAGCATTGTAACCGCCGAATATCATATCCACCGGCGTGATCTCAGGCCCCTCCAGTTGCAGGGGAGCTTTCAACATCACATCCATCTTGTGGTAGTAGCCGTTGATCACCTCAAAGTTACGCTCCAGGGTATTGAACAGCCGGGAGAGTTGCGCCGTATCGCTAATGAACGAACTCTTACAAAAACCGGTGAAATCGTCCGCCGTGCCGTCCGACTTGCGCCAAAGGCCGGCTACTTGCCTTATACCGCGCTCTATACGGAGTGCGTGAACCTCTCCGAGAGAGTCTTTCAGTTGTTTGATCACCGCTTCGACCCGTTCGCCGGGGATAAAATCAGTCGTCTGCATATTGCTTGTGTTGTTTTGACCGGAATTGTTACATGCTGTTAATCCGATAAGAAAAGCAGAAAGGATAAAAGATAAGTATTTCTTCATGACCCTGTTTTTAGTTTAAATGTATAAAGGCTCTTTACATAAATGTAATTCACAAAGATATAACAATCAAATAAAAAATACCTTCGATTTACGCGATATTCCGAAATTTTTTTATAGTTTTACGCCGCAACATAAATCGAAAGAAATTTGTTTCGTTTGCCAATACCGGGAGAGGCGGTATGGGATGGTAATTACCAAAGCGATGTGGAGAGCTTGAGAAATGAGAGTAATTGCTGTTTACGATATGGAAAAGACAAACCATCTAAAATAATTCAAATGAGATTAACAACTACCCTGCTGCTGTTCATGACAGCCATTACCCTTTTCGGACAAGAGTCCGGTATCGTCGCAGAAAATGCGGAAATCCGGCAGGCCGGCACGGGCTATACGTTTACCGAAGGCCCGGCCGTCTCGCATGACGGGCAAATTTTCTTTACCGATCAACCCAACAACCGGATTTATGTGTGGGATGAAACCGAAGGAATTAAACTATGGTCGGATGATACCGGAAGATCCAACGGCATGTATTTTAATGCCGCCGGCCAATTGATCGCTTGCGCCGACCTGCATAATCAAATTATCCGTTTCGACCGCGATAAAAACAAACATGCGCTCTTTGAGAATTATAAAGATAAACACCTGAACGGGCCCAACGACTTATGGATCGCTCCCAACGGGGATATTTACTTTACCGACCCCTACTATCACCGGAACTACTGGGAGGAGGGACACACCGAAGTGCAGGACGCACGGGGCGTTTACCATCTTTCACACACCGGAACGGTATCGCGGGTGGTCGATGATTACAAACAACCTAACGGAATCATTGGGACGGAAGACGGCAAAACTATATATGTAGCCGATATAAACGACCGCAAAATATGGAAATATGAAATCCGGCCCGACGGAACGCTCACCGGCAAAACGTTCTTCGCGCCCGAAGGTTCCGACGGAATGACCATCGACAACAAGGGAAATATCTATCTCACCACGGGGAAAGTAAAGGTCTATTCGCCGGAGGGAAAACTGATACAAGAGATTGAAACGCCTGAATTTCCATCGAACGTTTGTTTCGGCGGAAAGGATCGCGATATACTGTTCATCACGGCCCGAACTTCGGTCTATACCCTAAAAATGAATGTGAAGGGCGTAAAGTAAGGAAAAACTTATTCAACGTGAGTTCGGCCTAAGCAACTACAAATTTGTCTTTTCTACCCAATCGCCTATTGTATTATATGAATTTAGGCCGGCGTTAG
>JAISZV010000189.1 GCA_031284475.1 Proteiniphilum sp.
ACAAAAGACCTGAAAGGGGCCGACTTCCAAAAAAAACTGGTATGGAAAACCAACGAAGGGTTTAATGTGAATCCTTTTTATCGTGCGGAAGATATAGAAGGATCACTTGCAGCCGAAAACCTGCCGGGGCAATTTCCTTATGTACGTAGTACCGGAAAAGACAACAGGTGGTATGTGCGTCAGGAAATTAACGTGAAAGATTTTGCAGAGGCCAACACAAAAGCGCTTACTCTGCTCTCAAAAGGCGTTACCTCTTTTGGTTTTCACCTGCCGGAGAATGACCTTTCGGCTGAAAATCTGGAGATACTCCTTCGGGGGATCGCTCCCGACAAGGCGGAATTGAACTTCAACACCTGCATTTCGCATATTATCGACCTGGCGCGGTTAGTAACGGAGTATATCCTGTCACAGAATCTCAATGTGATGGAATGTTTCGGGTCTATCGAATTTGATCCTTTCAGGAAGATACTGAAAAATGGAGTTGACGAACCCAACTGGGTGGAAAAGGCCGTGGAAATAGTGAAAATTACGGCGCCGCTTCCCCGTTACCGCGCTATCACCGTAACCGGAAACAAGATGAACGACGCCGGCGCTTACAGCTATCAGGAACTGGGCTACAGCCTCTCCTACGGCAACCAGGTGTTGTGGGCGTTGATCGAAAACGGCGTTGATCCGTCTATGGCAGCAAAAAAAATAAAATTTGAACTGGGAGTAGGCGCCAATTACTTTATGGAGATCGCTAAATTCCGCGCCGCACGCTGGCTGTGGGCTGAGATTGTAGCCGCTTACAAACCGGCATGCGCGCATGATTGCGACAACAAAGCCGGCGACGGCACCTGCCGCTGCGCCGCAAAAATGAATATCCATGCCTCTACTTCGCGATTCAATCAATCGCTGTACGACCCTTACGTAAATATGCTGCGCACGCAAACAGAAGCGATGTCTGCCGCCATCGGCGCGGTCAATTCGCTCACAGTGCGCCCTTTCGATGAGACATTTGAAACGCCTACCGCTTTTGCAGAACGCATAGCCGTAAACCAGCAACTGCTGCTGAAAGAGGAATCTCATTTTGATAAGATCACCGACCCTTCGTCAGGATCATACTATATTGAAACGCTCACTTCCGCATTGGCCGAACAGGCATGGAAACTCTTCCTTGAAACCGAAGAGACCGGTTTCTACGAAGCGCTCAGGGCGGGCAAAGTACAAGACGCAGTCAACGCCTCGGCCAACGCCCGTTTCAGCGCGGCGGCCAATCGCCGGGAAATCTTGTTGGGCGTTAATCAATATCCTAACTTTGGCGAGACCATGAACCAAAAGATAGAAGATGCGGCAACCCTTTGTGCTTGTGACAGCGACGACGAACAGAACAGACCGTTCAAACGGCTCAACGCCCGTCGTCTCTCCAACGCTTTCGACGAATTACGCCTGGCTACCGAGCGGAGCGGAAAACGCCCCAAAGCGTTTATGCTTACCATCGGCAACTTAGCCATGCGCCTGGCGCGGTCGCAGTTCTCGAGCAACTTTTTCGCCTGCGCCGGTTACGAGATCATCGATAACCTCGGATTCAAAACTGTTGAAGAGGGAATCAGCGCAGCCCGCAGCAAAGGCGCCGAAGTGGTAGTGCTCTGCTCAAGCGACGATGAATACGCCACGCTGGCTCCCGAAGCGTTCAGCCTTCTTAAAGAAGGAAAAGAAATTTTTGTGGTAGCAGGCGCCCCGGCATGTGCAGACGATCTCAAAGCAATCGGCATAGAACATTTCATCAATGTACGGAGCAATGTGCTGGAGACGCTGGAAGCATTCAATGAAAAGCTTTTGTAGAAACAGATATATAAAAACATGTAGTCTAAATAAAATGAAACCGAATTTTAAAGATATAGATATTCACTCAGCCGGCTTTGCTTCGACCGATGCGGCCGGATGGGCCGAAAAAAACGAAATAAAAGCCGGATGGCTCACGCCGGAACAGATACCGGTAAAACCGGTCTATACGAAAGAAGACCTTCAGGGCATGGAGCATTTGAATTATGCAGCCGGGCTACCGCCTTATCTGCGCGGGCCTTATTCCACGATGTATGTGATGCGTCCGTGGACTATCCGCCAGTATGCCGGATTCTCTACGGCCGAAGAGTCCAACGCTTTCTATCGCCGTAACCTTGCTTCGGGGCAAAAAGGGCTTTCCGTGGCTTTCGACCTGCCCACCCACCGCGGCTACGACGCCGATAACGAGAGGGTAGTGGGCGACGTAGGAAAAGCGGGAGTCTCCATCTGCTCGGTAGAAGATATGAAAATATTGTTCGACGGCATCCCGCTCAACAAGATGTCGGTGTCCATGACAATGAACGGAGCCGTACTGCCTGTCCTTGCATTCTATATTGTAGCCGCACAGGAGCAGGGAGCGCAATTGGAGGAGATGGCCGGAACCATCCAGAACGATATTCTGAAAGAATTTATGGTGCGTAATACATATATTTATCCGCCGGAATTCTCGATGAAGATCATTGCCGATATTTTTGAGTTTACATCGCAGAAGATGCCCAAATTCAACTCTATCTCCATATCCGGGTATCACATGCAGGAAGCGGGCGCCACCGCCGATATTGAGCTGGCTTATACTCTGGCCGATGGTATCGAATATCTGCGCGCCGGTATCAACGCCGGTATCGACGTAGATGCTTTTGCGCCTCGTCTCTCGTTCTTTTGGGCTATCGGCATGAACCATTTCATGGAAATAGCCAAGATGCGCGCTGCACGCCTGCTGTGGGCCAGAATCGTAAAAAGTTTCGGCTCTAAAAATCCCAAATCGCTGGCATTGCGCACCCACTCTCAAACTTCGGGGTGGTCGCTCACCGAACAGGATCCGTTCAACAACGTGGGGCGCACCTGTATCGAAGCGATGGCGGCCGCACTGGGACACACCCAGTCGCTACACACCAACGCACTCGACGAAGCCATCGCGCTACCGACCGACTTCTCGGCCCGTATTGCCCGTAACACGCAGATATATATTCAGGAAGAAACGCAGATCACCCGTCAAGTGGACCCGTGGGCAGGCTCCTACTATGTGGAATCGCTCACACAGGAACTGGTTGACAAAGCATGGGCGCACATCCGGGAAGTAGAAGAACTGGGAGGGATGGCCAAAGCCATCGAGACCGGCATCCCCAAGATGCGTATCGAAGAGGCGGCCGCCCGTACGCAGGCGCGTATCGACTCAGGCGTGCAGGCCATCATCGGTGTGAATCGTTACAGGCTCGATCACGAAGATCCTATCGATATTCTGGATATTGACAACACCGAAGTGCGTAAACAGCAGGTAGAACGCCTCAGCCGGTTGAAAGCCGACCGCGATAACGAAGCGGTGCGGAAAGCGCTCAACGCTATTACCCGTTGCGTGGAGACCAAAGCGGGCAACCTCCTCGAACTCTCGGTAGAGGCTGCGCGGGTGCGCGCCACGTTGGGCGAAATATCCGACGCATGTGAAAAAATAGTAGGACGTTATAATGCAATAATCAGAACAATTTCAGGCGTGTATTCAGCAGAATCTAAAGCAGACGCAACGCTCGGTAAAGCGCGTGCGCTCACAGACCGGTTTGCCCGGAAAGAAGGGCGCAGGCCCAGAATCATGGTAGCCAAGATGGGACAGGATGGACACGACCGGGGAGCAAAGGTGGTTGCTACCGGTTATGCCGACTGCGGCTTCGACGTAGATATGGGGCCCCTGTTCCAAACGCCGGCCGAAGCAGCCCGCCAGGCCATAGAAAATGACGTGCATGTGTTGGGCGTATCTTCTTTAGCTGCCGGGCACAAAACGCTTGTCCCCCAGGTGATAGAAGAACTGAAACGGTTGGGCCGTCCCGACATCGTGGTCATTGCAGGCGGCGTGATCCCCGCACAAGATTACGACTTCCTCTACAAGGCGGGCGTGGCCGCTATCTTTGGGCCGGGAACCTCCATCACCCAATCGGCATGCGACATCATGCACGTGCTGATGGATGAGTAAGTAGGCGTAACAGCCTACATTTTTCCTCCGCCGCGCGAACTTACGTAATCAATAATGGGAGAGATATTGAAGTATACCGTTTCTACGCCGAACCGGTTGTTTGCGAGTGTAAGATAATTCACTTTTTTACTGCCCAGTATCTTATCTTCACCGCCAAAATTATATCCCAGGAAAGGAAGTATATCGTATTCGTGCGCCACTTTTATCACGTAAAAGGGGGTTTTATCCGACATCCCGTCGCCGGTGCCTACAATAGCGTTCTGTACTACGCGCCTTTGCTGCGCTACCCTTTTATATTCTTCGGTATTGTTTTGTTGCGCATATACCAGCAGTATGGCGTTCAATGCGCGCAGGTTGAAGGGGTCTTCCAGCAACAGCGCGTTGGAGTATTCCAGAATACGGGCGTAATCATCCGGCGTGAACGACTTTATAGACAATGCTTCCGCCAGCCTGTTGTTATAGGAAGATGTGTCTATTGGCATATATTGCGGTTGGTAGATAAAACCGAAATAGAGATGCCGTCCTTCTTCGAGGGTCATTTTTTCGTCGCCGGCCATGTATTTCTTCATCAATTTGGGATAATAGTAGGTAGACGCCGGTTCTTTTACGTTCCTTTCGATCTGCGCAAAGTCGGGAGCGCTGAAAAATTCGTCCTGTGCGTGTGCGGAAAGCGCAACAGACGCAATGAGTGTAAATATGAACAATAATTTTTGCATAGCTTTCTTTTTTAGTAATTGCGTTAGGGTACAAATGTATTTTCTAAATCCGGTTTTAACAAAAAAACTCTCCTAACAAACCTTAATGATAACAGAAGGGACGCCAGCGCCATGATCTTTTAAACATCCGGATATAGTTATTCATGATTTTCAAAAGTGGATATTTGTAATTATTTTGATGATCGTGATTTACACAAACAAATGCCCCAGCGCAATTACGTTCACATTGTCTTTGCGGATATAGGAAGACGAGCCGGCAATGAGAACATTGAGCGAAGCGCACCGAATGGCTTTTTCGGGCGTAAGTCGTGTCAATAATTTCTGCAGGTTTCCCGCTGCCTCATCGATAGAGAATATTGAGCCGAGTTTGATTTCAAATGCCGCAAACGTTTCATCGGGAAGTTCTAGTACCGCATCTATTTCCAACCCCGACGAGTCGCGATAATGATACACCTTACCGTCAAGTACATCGGCATAAATCCGTAAATCACGAATTGCCAGCGATTCAAAAAATAATCCGAAAGATTCGGTGTCGTTCAGCAGTGATTGGGGCGGCAGGCGTAAAGCTGCCGCCGGAATGGAAGGATCTACAAAATGCCACTTGGGTTTTACCCTTTGCTGCACAGCGGAACGGATATGCGTTTTCCACGACGGCAACTCTTCCAATATGAAAATTTGGGATAATTGGTCGAGGTATTTCCTGACAGTGCTTGCCGCTATTGGCGCCGGGTCGGTAAGTCCGGTCTCGGCAGCCAGTTTTCCGAGCGAAGCTTCGGTGGAAATGTTGCGCGAAAGCGAGCGGATAAGTGCGGCAATCCGTTCGGGAGTAGGAGGAGAATCAAGTTGCTGCATATCTACATAAGCGATATTTTCCACATAATCAATCATTGCCTCGCGGGCAATTTCAGTCGTTTCATCGATGAGCGCCGGCATTCCGCCGCGAACAAGAAAACGGGCGTAATCTTCAATTGAAGCGCCACCCAGACTGCCGATTTCAGCGCCTTTATTGAAGCGATCGCGAAAGTTAACGGTTTTGGTAGAGTTTCCGCTCTCTGCCAGTGACATGGTTCGCAGCGTTAAGCGGGAAAAACGTCCTGCTCCTGTATGTGCCGAAATATCGTCGCTCGGACTTGCCGAGCCGGTAAGGATAAATTGTCCTTTTGCTGCCCGGCGATCTATTTCATGTCGAACTGCGTTCCAAATGCTTGGAACTAGTTGCCACTCGTCAATTAATCGTGGCGTTTCACCTTGCAACACAATTTGGGGCATTAATGCCGCTTGTTCACGAATTTGCTCCGAAGCATCGAGGCGTACAACGCTTGCGGCATGAAATTCAGCAGTGGTGGTTTTACCGCAATAGCGTGCTCCTTTTAGTAGAATGCCGCCTATGGATTTCAGTTTCTTGCTTATTTTTTAGTCAATCAATCGTGCTTTATATCTATTCGTAATAAATTGAATATTATTACCTTATAATTTCATATTCGATTTCGTATGAAATTAAACTTCAATTTTATAAAGACCAAAGAGAATGACAATTTTACTATAAGCAATGCGCCAATTTAGATTTATTATAATGCAATGGATAACCGGAATAAAAAAGGCTTTAAAACTTCCGAACTTCCTGTTTTAACGGTCGGAGAATATTTAAACCGGTAAATCTTTCCGCAATAGCCCAAGCCATATTTTAAATACAAAGAGGATGAAATCACATTGTGATACATCCTCTTTGTTATGGGTTAATACCTGAAAACCCTGTTATTGTTTTCCTGAAACGGAGACCTCTTTGTTTATCTTTGAGATTAGTCCTTGTAATACGTTTCCGGGGCCGAGTTCCACGAACTCGGTGGCGCCGTCGGCAATCATATTTTGTACTGATTGCGTCCATTTTACCGGAGAGGTGAG
>JAISZV010000210.1 GCA_031284475.1 Proteiniphilum sp.
CTGGTACATTTTTTCTGCCATGGGCTTCTATCCGGTAAACCCTGCTTCCGGAGAATATGTGATCGGCGCTCCACAAATGCCCCGGATAAGATGGAACTTGCCCAACGGAAAATCGTTCATGATGATTGCACACAAACTGTCGAAAGAAAACAAATACGTAAAATCGGTAACGCTAAACGGTAATCCGGTACAAGAATTGACTATTTCTTATAACGACATCATGGCCGGCGGAACGCTCGAATTTGAAATGATTGACCAACCGCAATAATATCATAACCCAAAAAATATTAGTCAAATAAAAAATATGAATATCCAAAAAAATCTTTTCAGGAAACTACTTTCCTGTTATATATCAATTATCCTCTTGTTCTCATGCGTACCTGAGAAAAAAACCTATTATGCCGATATTTACGACCCTATATCCGACGTTGGACAATATAAGTTGCCGGCATTAAACAAAACGCCCAAATTATGTTGGGATATCGTGATAGACGGTAATAATCCTCCGTTGAAAGATTATTTGCTGGCCGCCTCTATCACGGGTTTAACTTCAAAGGCAATGCTGGAAGGTAAAACGGACGTGGGCGTATGGATTACAAATCCGTCGGATAAAATATTGCGTACCAAAAAGAAAGGCAGTCATTGGAAACGCGGGGATGCCGTTTTTTCCGCCAAGCTTCGCCGGTAGAATTGGCGACGGAGGAATTTGAACCCGTAGGCGGAATTGCTGTCTCGTTGAAAGGCTTGTTTGCCGGTTATATCCTTACCGATTTGAAAAAGAACCTTGAGAGCGGAACTGTAGCTGTTACAGCGGCACATATCTATAATGGTATCATAGTGGATTGCCTGGATCAGGAAAAGTTTGAAAAAGCAGGATATAAAATGCTCTATGATGCGTCGGGCAAAAAAGTGCGTGACGCATCCGCCCTGAAAAAATCCGAAAACGACAACGATATTATTATCCGGATGGTAGAAACATTCGGAAAAGATACTTTCACCACACTACGTTCCCGGTCAATCAACCTGCAATGGAGTGGAAATATAAGAGGATGCGAAATTAAAACACTGAAGATAAATACGCAGACAATGATTATTGAAGATGTCAACTTACTTGAAAATAAAATAATATGAATGTAAAATCTATTTCCAGAAGGAATTTTATCGGCCGCGTAGCGGCAGGGACAACAGCATTGGCGCTAACTCCGGTAACGAGTATTCTAGCAAATCCCGTTCGTAATTTCTGGCCGAAAGACGCGAAAAAATATACAATGTATATGATCGGCCACGGACATATTGATCCCGTTTGGTTATGGCCGTGGACGGAAGGCGTGTCGGTCGTTCTCAGTACGTTTCGGTCGGCGCTCGATCGAATAAAGGAAACACGAGGCGTTGTGTTTACCTCCAGTTCAGCACAGTTCTATCAGTGGGTGGCCGATAACAATCCCGGTATGTTACAGGAGATCAGGCAACGGGTGAAAGAGGGACTTTGGAATGTAGTCGGTGGATGGTGGGTAGAACCCGATATGAATATCCCCTCGGGGGAAGCCATGGTCAGACAGGGACTGTATGGACAACGTACTCTCGAAAAACTCGTCGGACAGCGGGCTACAGTTGCCTTTAATGCCGATTCGTTCGGGCATCCGGGAACATTACCGCAGATTATCAAAAAACAAGGCATGGAAAATTATGTCTTTATGCGTCCTCAGAAACACGAGAAAACTTTGCCTTCAAACCTGTTTTGGTGGGAAGGGCCGGATGGTTCGCGTGTGTTGACTTACAGGATTCCAGAAAGTTATAATTACGGAGGCGATGAAGATGGTATGCGTAATTGGGTTCAAAAGTTTACAGAATATGCGAAAGAGCATCCTGTATCTATGATGATGGTATTTTACGGACACGGAGACCACGGCGGAGGCCCTACAAAAGCCAATATTAAAGGTATCACGCAAATTCAAAAAGAAAAAGACGCCCCAAATGTAATCTTCGGAAATGTAGACTATTATTTCAAAGAAGTACGCGCCTTGCCGGAATTGGCGCTTCCGACCGTGAAAGACGACCTTCAGCATCATGCAGTTGGCTGTTATTCAGCTGAAAGCGAGATTAAAAAGAACAACCGGCTGTCGGAAGCGGCGCTTGTAGTTGCTGAAAAGATTACGGCTGTCGGCTCAATGATCTGGGGCGCCGCTTATCCGAAGGAAGATTTTACAAAAGCATGGAAACAGGTGCTCTTCCTGCAGTTCCACGACAGCCTTGCCGGTAGTTCGTTGATGGCGCACTCAAAGGACGCCAGGGAAGGGTACAACTATGCGCTCAATATCGCGCATACCGCGGCTGCTATTGCCGCCCAGAAACTTTAATGGAACATCCCGGCGGAAGATCCGGACTCCGAATATCTTGTTGCTTTCAATCCTCATGCGTGGGAAGTGAAAACAAACATAGATTATGATTTAAGAAACATACCGATGCCTGTGGTTACCGATGAAACAGGTCGCGAATATCCGGCCCAACACGTCCAGGCCCATTCCATCACAGGACGCCGCAGGATTCTCTTTTCTACCGTGCTTCCGCCAATGGGCTACCGACAGTTTCGCATCGGTAAGGGCTACCTGGCGCCCGTATCGAAAGTAAGTGCGTCGGGGAACACGCTTGAAAACGAATTTTTCCGCATCACAATCTCCGACAAT
The DNA here is from genome assembly GCA_031284475.1 of Proteiniphilum sp. Taxonomy (GTDB): domain Bacteria; phylum Bacteroidota; class Bacteroidia; order Bacteroidales; family Dysgonomonadaceae; genus Proteiniphilum. The sequence goes on from JAISZV010000210.1 coordinate 2,685, forward strand.
GGAGAAATCGGCATTTACGATAAGGAATTTTCGCGCGAAGTATTCAGAGGAGGCGCTACCGGTTGCAAAGGCGTGATTATCGACGATCCGAGCGATACCTGGAGCCACGAAGTTGTCGACTTTACCAAAAGCACGAAAGGCGATTATAAATATACCACGAAAGGCGAAATTGGCTCGTTCGGGAATGCCCGGCTTACAATTATCGAAAATGGGCCGCTCCGCGCTGCCATCGACGTAGTAACCCGATACGGCGACTCCGATATGTCAATTCAATGGATGCTGACGAGTGGATCACGGAGAATAGAAGCGAATGTAACGCTCAACTGGCACGAAAAACTGAAAATGCTCAAATTCTCATTCCCCGTCAATGTAGAAACTCCCGAAGCAACCTACGAAACGCCTTACGGCCATATCATCCGCAAAACAGAGGGTGAAGAAGACCCCGGACAGCGATGGATTGACGTAACAGGCGAGAACAAAGGCTATGGGCTGGCCGTTTTCAACGACGCGAAGTACGGATACTGCGTTCACGGCAGCGACATGCATATTACCGTTTCCCGTTCGGCTCCTTTTGCGTATCATGGCCCGGATCCGATCTCAAAACTGGATCCCGACAACTACTACTACCGGATGGACCAGGGTATTCAAACCTTACGCCTGATGCTCATACCTCATACCAACTGCTGGCGGCACATCAACGCTCCGCGCATAGCCGAAGAATTTATTGCGCCGCCAATAGTAGCTTATCAGGGTATCCACGACGGAACAATGGAAAAATCCGCTTCTTACCTCTCGATCGACGCTCCAAACGTAACCATTCCGGCCGTCAAACTTTCGGAAGACGGAAACGAAGGCATCATTCGTCTCGTCGAAACGCTGGGAAAAGAGACGAATTTCTCGTTAAATTTCCCGTCGGCCGGTTATACTTGGAATGGAAGAATCAAACCGTACGAGATCAAGACATTACGACTCGATACACGGTACGGTTCTATTAAAGAAGTCAACCTGCTGGAAGAATAAACCTACTCGTTGGCAAAAATCATTAATTCGCATTAAAAGATTCGGCAGATGCATTTGTGAATCGATTATCAAAATAACTAAGGAGACTCCGGCGGTGTGTAAATATGCTTCGTTATTTTTATGCTCCGGAGAGGAGGAATGGCGCCATACATTTTACGGAACAAGAT
>JAISZV010000239.1 GCA_031284475.1 Proteiniphilum sp.
AAACGCCCTGATGGCGGGTACAGCTTGGAATCTAAAGAAATTTATGGAAACTCTCAAAGAAAAACTTCTTTGGCTTCTGTTCAGATATATGATATATCCTCAAAAAAATTTAAAAATGATGGTACTGGGAGTTAATAAGGATTGACTATATATGTGTATTACATCCGGCTCTCTCTCTACGGAGGTTGTTTTGTTTTTTTGAATAAGGTCGGAATAAGGTTTGTTTATTAAAAAAAATTGCGGGAAAATTTTGGTGCGGTTGTCCTGGGGCTTTTCCCAAGAATAGGGGGCGTGATAAAGATTCTGCCGCAAGGTGAAATAAAAATGAGGCGGGAAATGATTAAAAAACAACAAAAATGAAATAATTCCGCGTATATGAAATCGGTTTAACAAAAAACCCTTATATTTGCGCGGAAGAAATTCTAACAACCATCATTGACTAACTATTAATTAATAAAACAAATCTATGGATAAACCCTATGTAATAGGTATTGATGTAGGCGGTACGAATACCGTTGTGGGCGTCGTGGACAAGAGAGGACAGATATTAAAGAGCGGTAGCATCAAAACCGGGAAGCATTCCCAGGTGGAAAATTACCTGGATGAGCTTAGCGGCTTAATTGAAGATCTTGTTACGGGAGCAACCGTCAAAAAAGAGCAGATCAAGGGAATCGGCGCGGGAACTCCCAACGGCAACTATTTTACCGGAAGCATTGAATTTGCGCCCAATCTTCCCTGGAAAGGGGTGATCCCTTTCGCCCAGTTGCTGGAAGACAAGGTAGGGATTCCTGTGGCGCTCACTAACGACGCCAATGCGGCGGCTATCGGAGAGATGACCTATGGCGCAGCCCGCGGGATGAAAGATTTTATTGTAATCACACTGGGTACCGGCGTGGGTAGCGGCATTGTGGTGAACGGACAACTGGTATACGGGCACGACGGTTTTGCCGGCGAACTGGGGCACGTGATCATGCGCCGGCACAATGGCCGCCTTTGCGGCTGCGGACGGACAGGGTGCCTCGAAGCCTATACCTCGGCTACCGGTATGGCGCGTACCGCGCGCGAATATCTCGACCTGAGGCCGGAGGACAAGACGCGCCTCCGCGATATCCCGGCCGAAGATATCTCCTCTAAAGATGTGTTTGATGCTGCTATGGACGGAGATGAGATGGCGAAAGAAATCTTTAAATTCACCGGTGAAATGCTGGGAGAGGCATTTGCCGATTTTATCGCTTTCTCCAGCCCCGAAGCCATTATCCTTTTCGGGGGGCTTTCCAAAGCGGGCGACCTCATCATGAACCCTATCCGTACAAGTATGGAGAAAAATTTACTGCCTATCTTCCAGAATAAGGTGAAGCTGATGTTTTCCGACCTCAAAGAGAGCGACGCTGCCGTATTGGGAGCCAGCGCGCTGGGTTGGGAAGTCAAAAGTTGATCGAATTCCGGAACAGAGGCCATTTTTTTGACATGCAAAAGGGGTACTGCTAACAAGCGGCGCCCCTTTTCCGGTTTTGCTTTTCTTTTATATTGCCTTTTCTTTGTATATAAACTAACGTGAGTTCAATGTAAGAAATGTTTTCGGCAAGAAGCCTTCTATTAATACGAAATCACGTTATTTACCATTGTTTTGTGGCACAATCCCTTTTAATTTCCCGCAACGCTATTTTAATATTTCTTTTTATTTTTGTGTTCCGAGTTTGGTACACATTAAAAAGAAAAAGATATGATACAAGTAACATCAAGAGAGTTCCGGGATAAACAGGCATCCATCTTTAAGCTCGCAGACAAAGGGGAAAAAGTGGTGATTAGACGTAGGGGAAAAGCATCCTATATGCTTACTCCTGTTTACGACAGTGATTTTGTTATTACTCCGGAGATGGAAAAAAGGATCGAAGAAGGTAGAAGAGAATACCGGCAAGGCAAAACGGTTTCTCTCAAAACGAAGGAAGAGCTCCACAGTTTTCTGGAATCTCTATGATATTATATACGATTGAATTTTCAAAGGAAGCGGCCAAAGTGGCTGCCAAATACAAAAAATCGAATCCGCTACTTTATAAAAAACTGGTGAAATTATTGGATGAGATGATGGAACACCCAAGGACTGGAAGCGGCCATCCGGAACCATTGAAAACAGGAAACAATGTTACTTATTCAAGACGGATAACGGCACATGACCGTTTGATTTATGACGGTTACGATGAAGTTGTAACTGTTTTGGTTTTAGCTGTGGAAGACCATTACAAGGATAAATAAGGAGAGCCTGGATAGGGAGGCGTTCATGCAGGTACACATTCTTTCGCAAATTATACCAAAGCGCCGGTTTTGGTTCAAGAACTTGCCGATTATATCAATTTAAACTCAATAACAACCAAGACTTTATTAAAAATAGCAATTTAGCTTTTAATTTTCCCATGATTATTTATTGATATAGACAAAAAAGAGCGATAGATTTTATACCTTTGCACTCATTCTAAAAGTAATGATTTAAACGGACGCATAATGTCAAAAAAAATTCAAACAGCCCTTATTTCGGTTTACCACAAGGATGGGCTGGAGGAAATACTTGGGGAACTACATCATTTACGGGTTAGGTTTATTTCTACCGGCGGCACGCAAAAGTTTATACAGTCGCTGGGTTATGAGTGCGATATGGTAGAAGATGTGAGCGGTTATCCTTCTATTCTGGGAGGCAGGGTAAAGACCCTTCATCCGAAAATTTTCGGCGGCATACTTTACCGGCGCAACAATGAAACCGACAAGAAACAGGTGAAATCATACGATATTCCTTCCATCGACCTGGTAGTCGTAGACCTGTACCCTTTCCGGGAAACAGTTGCAGCCGGCGGTACGGAAGAAGAGATCATAGAGAAGATTGATATAGGCGGCATTTCGCTCATACGCGCCGCAGCGAAGAACTACAAAGATGTGCTCATTGTGTCGTCAAAAGAGCAGTATAGGCCGTTACTCGATCTGTTGAAAGCGAAAGATGGCGCTTCCGATACGGAGGACCGCCGCCGATTTGCCAAAGAGGCGTTTATGGTTTCTTCGGGTTACGACTCGGCGATCTTTAGTTATTTCGACGGCGGCGGCCACTCGGCGTTGCGCATAGCCCTCGACGGGGAGAAACAGCTTCGTTACGGGGAAAATCCTCATCAACAGGGCGTATTTTATGGTAATTTCGACGAAGTGTTTGAGCAGCTTCACGGCAAGGAGATATCCTATAACAACCTCCTCGATATTGACGCCGCCGTTTCGCTGATCTCCGATTTCAACGAAACGGCATTGGCTATCCTCAAACATAACAATGCCTGCGGCATGGCTTGCCGCCCTACAGTGAAAGAGGCGTGGGATGCGGCGTTGGCAGCCGATCCAGTATCGGCTTTCGGCGGTATTGTAGTAACCAACGGACGGATGAACCGAAAAGCGGCCGAAGCGATTAACGAGATTTTTTTTGAAGTGATCATCGCTCCCGAATATGATAAAGAAGCGCTGGATATTTTGTTTCAAAAGAAAAATCGTATAATTTTGGCGTTGAAATCAACAGGAAAAGCTATACGGCGTTTTCAATACCGTTCGGCGTTAAACGGCGTCTTGGCGCAGGAGAAAGACCTGAGCGTTGAAACTGCCGGCTCCCTGCAAGTGATGACTACCAAAGCCCCCACGATGAAGGAAATGGAAGATTTGCTGTTTGCTAATATCCTGGTGAAACATACCAAATCGAACGCCATTGTGGTGGCAAAGGATAAACAGCTTATCGCCAGCGGCACGGGACAAACCTCAAGGGTGGACGCGCTGAACCAGGCAATAAAAAAAGCAGACG
>JAISZV010000243.1 GCA_031284475.1 Proteiniphilum sp.
CTCAAACGGATTTGCGAAATTGGAAGGCGGTATGCATGGGCTTTTCGGCGCGGAAGCAAGAGGCGCTTATAAAGCGGAAGGCTCGTTGCATACATTATCCGCAGGATACAAACATTCCGACGGATATATCCGGAACAGCGACTACGACATCCTGAACCTGCTCTGGCAAAGTAGGTTCGATATACAAAATGCCCTCCTTGACGTTCAGGCAGGCTATAACGACAAGGCTTACGGAGCCAACACGTTTTACTCGCCTGCATATCCCAACCAGTTCGACGACATGCAGGGTATGTTTGCATCCGTACGGGGTGAAACCAACGGGCGGCTTAAGTTCATCCCCCATATTTACTGGAGCCGGCATTATGACGAGTTCCAACTTTTCAGGGAAGGCGTTCCCAACGTACCCGATTGGTATAAAGACCATAATTATCACCGGAGCGACGTTTTCGGTATGAATCTCAATATGCAGTACGCCTCGCGATGGGGGATCACCGGTTTTGGCGGCGAGTTCCGCAATGAAGGCATTCTGAGTAATGTGTTGGGTAAACCAATGGGAGATAATATCGGGAAATATACTAAATCAGATAACCGCACCAATATCAGTTATTTTCTGGAACACAATTTTATATTGGATAGATTTACCCTGTCACTGGGCGGATTGCTGAATCATAACACGGCCAATGTCGATCAATTTTCATTCTATCCGGCTATCAATACTTCTTATCGGACTGCCAACGGGATCAGTTTTTATGCATCCTGGAACAAGGCGACCCGTATGCCCACCTTCACCGACCTCTACTATACGACTGCCACCCATTCCGGCAACAATTCGTTGCGACCGGAATATACTCAATCGGCCGAAGCGGGCATGAAGTATCACAACCGCGTCCTGAAAGGCTCTATTACTACCTTCCTCAATCGCGGTGAAAACCTGATCGACTGGGAATATTCCGGTAACGACAAGAAATGGCATGCCGTCAATCTTGCGGAAGAGGAAAAGCTGAAAACCTTTGGCGTTGAAACATCCATATCAATCAATCTCAACGAAATTTTTACTTCCGCACAGCCGTTCCGGTCGCTGCAAATCGGGTACGTTTATCTTTCGCAAGACTTTGACTCCAACAAGGAAATCAACAATCCCGTTTCGATGTATGTCCGTAATTACCTGAAACACAAATTCACGGTAAACCTCGCGCATGATATCGTCAAAAATTTATCGCTATCATGGAACTTCCGTTGGCAAGACAGGGCAGGATACTATCTCAGGTATATCAGTCCGGATGAAGAAGAACGGGTGGGCTTCACTCCCTTCTCCCTTTTGGACGTGAAAGCCACCTACAAGTTCCCGCGTGTAGACCTGTTTGTCAACGCAAATAATATTTTTAACGCCACGCACGTCGATTTCGGCAATATTCCCCAGCCGGGGTTTTGGCTGTCGGGCGGAGTAAGTATGAAATTCTAAAGTTAATTCCCTAAAAGTAAGAATGTAGCGCCGCTACAGGTGAACGGGTATCCATCGGCTTACTACCGGATATTCACACTTGTAGCGGCGTTTTTATAATAAATACAGATAGCATTTAGTTGTTATTCGGATATTTTTTGCTTATTTTGTATTTTAATTACGGAAAGAATTCTGCAAAATCAGTGAAAAAAGAGAAAGACATTGCATCAATTTATACCTTGTATGTGGACGACCTGTTTACATACGGCCTCTATCTTGGCTTTGAAAGAGAGAGTGTGAAAGATGCAATCCACGATATTTTTGTAAAGGTCACGGCCGATAGTGATAAGTTAGATGATATATCTAACATCAAATTCTATCTTTTCAGATCATTGAAGAACAGGCTTCTGGATATTCATAAAAATCAAAGGGTGTATATTGAACTGGAAAATATAGATCCTCTGCGGGAAATACCGTTCAATATAGGAGTGAATGTGGAAGAGCTGATAATTGAAGAAGAGGAGCGACAGCAAATAAAAACAGGAATCGAACAGATGCTCAATTCTCTTACCGACCGGCAACGTGAAATCATCTATCTTCGCTATGTACAGGAATATGATTACCAGCAGATAGCCGAGTTACTCCATATCTCCGTGCACGGTTCTCGCAAATTAGTATCCAAAGCCATCCTGAGCCTCCGGGAAAAGTATGTTCTCCTTTCTCTTCCGGGTTACCTCTCTTATTTTCTACTTGCACTGAAATAGTAATTCTTACAATTTCATCATTTCTCACTACCAAAACGTTAAAATTATGAGATTTTATCGGGAAAAGGGGATAAACAAATTCCAAAATCGTCCTATTATAACCGAGCATTAAAGTTTTGGTATATTTTTTAGCATACAGTAATAAATACGCTTGAATGAATACTGATAATATTGACAATACTAATAATACTGACAATACTTATACCGGCTATACGGATTTTTTGAAAGATAAAAAATTCATCCAATGGCAATTGACTCCTAATGAAAGTTTAGATATCTATTGGCAAGAGTTTATCAAACAATATCCGGAACAGAAAAAAAATATAGACAAAGCAATCGCCTATCTCAAAAAGATTGGGATGAAGAAAACCGGCTTGACTGATAATGAACGGACGGCCCTCCTTGAAAAAATTCAGAAAACTATCCGGCAAGAGAAAAAGAGAGAACGGCGCAGGTTCTTTTGGTACGCATCCGCTTCCGCGGCTGCAATTGCATTGATCGTCATTGGAATTGGATTGCTTGCGCCTTCGCCGGAACAGATTAACGTTACAGATAAAGAACTGATCGTCGGAGAATTACTCAACAATGAGGATATCCAACTTATTACAAGTGACGAAGCTATCATATTTCAGAACGATGTGGAAGTAACGCTCAACGAAGAAGGAACGGCTGAAATTGTACAGGCCAATAAAGAAACCAGCAAAGTACAAGTTGCCCGGGACAAGCTTAACTCTCTGATCGTCCCTTATGGAAAGCGGTCCACCCTCACCCTTGCCGACGGCAGCAAAGTATGGCTCAATTCCGGATCTGTACTTGAGTTCCCGGCACAATTCAGCGGCAAGAAACGGGAAATACGTTTGACGTCGGGAGAGATGTATGTAGAAGTAGTGCATGATAAGGAAAAACCGTTTTACGTACAAACCGGTAATGTAAATGTGAAAGTGTACGGAACAAAATTCAATGTTTCAAACTATTCCAATTCAACACAATCCGTAATACTGATAGAAGGAAGCGTCAGTTTACAATTATCAGGCAAAAAGGAAGCGTTCCTAATACCGAACGAGCAAGCTATTTATTCTGAGAACGGTACAATTGATACACGGAAAGTGGATGTAAGTCAATTTATCAGTTGGAAAGATGGGTACCTTTCTTTTGATAAAACCCCTATGACTGAAGTGTTGCAACAGATAGGCAGATACTACAACCTCTCTTTCAACTTCGAGAATGATGTAAACTTGCAAAAAAGAACTTGTACGGGAAAAATATATTTATCCGATAATCTGGATAACGTGATGACAATTATAGGATTACTTTCTTCTACAACTTATACGAAAATTGAAAATAAAATACTTATTACTAATAAACCCGTTTAAATTGATATGCCTATGGATAAATAAAAAGTAAAAAAACCAACAAAAAAGGCCGAACGATACCGCAAATATCGTCCGGCCGGAGATAATTTAATTTTCTAAGTGCAATAATAATTAAATCATGCAAATATATGAATAAACATTCTATTGGGAAGAAAAAAGATTCCAATAATAACAAACGTATTCTAAAAATCATGAGAATAACAATGTTCTTATTCTTTTTCGGAATTATGTTTTCTCACGCATTTACAAGCCATTCCCAGGAAACGAAACTTTCGCTTCACCTGAGATCAACAACTGTTAAGGAGGCTTGTAAGGAGATTGAAAATCAAACCGGGCTCGTATTTGTCTTTGCCGACAATACGGAAGAAGTTTTGGCGAAAAAGGTCAATATTCGCGCAAACAACCGGTCTATTAGTGATATTCTGGCCGATTTGCTTTCCAAAACAGGATTGAAGTACAGGATATTGGACAAACAGGTGGTTGTTTATAAAGAGGAGAAAAAAAACAATACCTTGGAGATTCGTGAAATTGTTTTGGAAGAGATTGTTCAGCAACTGAAAAGAACAGTCACAGGAAAAATTATCGATAGAAACGGAGAATCCCTTATCGGCGCCAATATAGTGGAGAAAGGCACAACAAACGGAACAGTAACAGATATAGACGGCATTTTTTCGTTACAGGTTACCGAAGGGGCTGTGCTTTCT
>JAISZV010000263.1 GCA_031284475.1 Proteiniphilum sp.
CTGAAATGGGTAAAGCGCCGCTTGGAACCTGGCGGCCGGTAAGGGCGTCGATCAACTGTTTTTCCCCTCCCTGCGGATATTGCACCTTCAGGGCTTCCACCTTAACGCCGGGATATGCCTTTGCGGATTTTTCAAATTTCTCAATAGCGTCCCTCTTGTTATTTTCAATACCGATGATGGCTTTATCCACGTTCAACGCTTTCATCACGATGGCGATCCCTACCATGATCTCCTCTGTTTTCTCCATCATCAGCCGGTGGTCTGAAGTGAGCCACGGCTCGCACTCCACTCCATTGATGATTAATATCTTAGGTTTTGAACCCGGAGGAGGAGTCAGTTTCACGTGCGTGGGGAAAGTAGCGCCGCCCATGCCTACAATACCGGCGGCGGCAATTTTGTCGAGTATCTCTTTGGATGAAAGCCCGCACTCTTTTTTCAGGTCGGGCGAGCGGTCTATCGATTCTTCCCACTCATCGCCTTCTACTTTGATGAATACGGCGTCGCGCCTGTATCCGCTTGTATCAACCACTTTGTCGATCTTTAGCACGGTACCCGACACGGAAGAGTGGATATTGGCCGAAACAAATCCCACGGCCTTGCCGATAAGGGCGCCCACCTTTACCGTGTCGCCTTTCTTTACCACCGGTTGGCAAGGTGCGCCGATGTGCTGGGCCAGCGGAATGATCGCCTGATTGGGAATGTCTATGGGTTGTATTGCGTTTCCGGCAGATATTTTCTGCTCTTTCGGGTGAATACCGCCAATTCTGAAAGTTTTTAACATATATACTATCCTTAATCTTATGCGTCAACTATAGCTTTTTCCTCTTTGGGCGATTTATCTTTCCGTGGAGGAAAATTCAATTCCAGAATGGAATTGGTGGGGCAGGCCGGCACGCATTTGCGGCACAGGCGGCATTTGTCGTCATCAATATACGCCAGGTTGTTTTCAATGGTAATGGCTTCAAACGGGCAAGCCTGTTGGCATTTGCTGCAACCGATACAAGCCGTTTCGCACGACTTCCGGGCTACGCCTCCTTTTTCTTCATTCACGCAACTCACATAAATCCGCCGCGATTTGGGGCCTTGCTTACGCAGTTCGATGATATTTTTCGGGCACGCTTTCACGCAGGCGCCGCAGGCGGTACATTTGTCTTCCGTTACTTCGGGAAGCAGAGTCTCCGGGTTGATGTGAATGGCCTCGAACGCGCAGGATTCCACACAGTCGCCCAGTCCCAGGCAGCCGAAAGAACACCCTGTATCGCCGCCGTAAAGCGCTGCGGCGATAGCACAGTTGGAAACCCCGTCATAGAGATTGGTGCGGGGGCGATGTTCGCATGTTCCGCTACAGCGCGCCACCGCTATTTTTTTTACAGCTACCGGTGCTGTCTGCCCCAGGATCTCCGCTATCTTATTCATGGTTACCTGACCTCCTACGGGACAGCTAAGCCCTTCCAGCGTATTGGCTTTTACGCAGGCCGATGCGAACGAGGCGCATCCCGGAAATCCGCAGCCCCCGCAGTTGGCCGCGGGCAAAGCCTCCTGAACCTCCTGTATGCGGGGATCTTCTTCTACCTTGAATTTTTGCCCTATCAGGTACAATATGGCTGCGCTACCGGCCCCAATCGCGCCTAAAGTTACAACGGCAGTAAGTAATACACTCATATAATAAATTAAAAACTAAAAATTGAAAGTGAAAATATCAAACCGGTTCTCTCGCTTTTCCGCCTTCCGCCATTCCACTTTCCCACTTCTTTATGCTGAATTGAAACGAACTTGCCATTTTTTTTCTCAAAAGATACAGTACGAAGTAATAGGGGGTGAGGGCGGCCATAGCGCTGATCGCTGCCTCTGTTTCATTAAAATTCCATAGAGATAGAGTGAGAATAAGCGTTAAGATGAGCATGATCAACGGAAAGGCAAAAGCCCAGAAAACAGCTTTATAGCCCATTGACGCTTTTCCTTCGATAATCACCTGTTCGTTTTCACGGAACCGGCCGGAAAAGTCAGTTACCTCAATCACCTTCTCTTTTGATCCGGCAGCCATGCAGGCCCCTTTGGCATGGCACGCGCTGCAAGCGGATTGTTGCAGGATACGTACGGCCACCCGGTTATCCTTTATTTTCTCAATGATTCCTTCATGTTCGATCATGAAACAGCGGTAAAATGATCCTTTATCTCTTACATGTAATTGGCGCACAAAGGTAAGATTATTTTCGTGATAAGTAAAAGTTTTTTGAACTTCATTTTGATACCCCGGTGCGAAGTATAGATTTTATTTATGATACATTCGCGATAAGTTTCTCTTAATTAGCCGAACAATTACCGAAGGGTATTTGTTGAAAAGTTGAATGGCGCTGCAAAGCGGTTGATAATATATATAGTTTCTATCCTTATGGTTTTTGATATTGACATGATTCGGAAGACGTATGATCATCTTCCTGAAAAGATAAGGCAGGCAAAAGAGGCTTTACAACGGCCTTTGACTTTGACTGAAAAAATCCTTTTCGCGCACCTCTGGCCCGGGGTACCGGTAAAGAATTACCAACGTGCAAGCGATTATGTGAACTTTGCTCCCGACCGCGTGGCCATGCAGGACGCCACCGCACAGATGGCGTTGCTTCAGTTGATGAATTCCGGGCGTACCTGCGTGGCAGCGCCTTCCACTGTCCATTGCGACCATTTGATACAGGCATATAAAAATGCCGGTGCAGACCTGGAGGTAGCCAACATTACCAATAAGGAGGTATATGAGTTTCTTCGCGACGTTTCCAATAAATATGGGATCGGTTTCTGGAAGCCCGGCGCGGGGATCATCCACCAGGTGGTGTTTGAAAACTATGCCTTTCCCGGCGGAATGATGGTGGGCACAGACTCACATACGCCCAATGCAGGAGGGCTGGGCATGATTGCCATAGGCGTAGGCGGGGCCGACGCCGTGGACGTGATGGCCGGCCTGCCGTGGGAGCTGAAGACGCCGAAACTGATCGGCGTGAAACTTACCGGGAAACTGTCGGGATGGAGCGCGCCCAAAGATGTGATATTGAAACTGGCGGGTATTCTCACCGTGAAAGGGGGGACTAATGCCATTATCGAATATTTCGGCGAGGGGGCTGAGTCGCTCTCGGCCACGGGAAAAGGCACCGTTTGCAATATGGGAGCCGAAGTGGGGGCCACCACCTCTATCTTCCCGTTCGATAACAAATCGGCGGCCTATCTGGAGAGTACGGGTAGGAAAGAGGTGGCCGACGAGGCCCGCAGGATCATGGAGCATCTGCAACCCGATCCGGAGGTAACGGCCGATCCGGTAAAATATTATGACCGGTTGATAGAAATAGATCTTTCACTTTTGGAACCGCATATTAACGGGCCGTTTACTCCCGATGCGGCATATCCCATTTCGGAGTTCGGCAAGGCGGTGAAAAAAAACAACTATCCGCGAAAAATGGAAGTAGGATTGATCGGTTCATGTACCAACTCGTCGTACGAAGATCTTACTCGCGCTGTTTCCATAGTGAAACAGGCGCGTGACGAGAATGTGCCCGTGAAAGCGCAGTTCCTGATTAACCCCGGTTCGGAGCAGATCCGTTACACGGCCGAACGCGACGGGATCTTAGAAGTGTTTGAAGAGGCGGGAGCTACCGTTATCGCCAATGCCTGCGGCCCCTGTATCGGGCAGTGGAAGCGCGATGATGATGTGGAAGGCCGTCCCAACTCCATCGTTACTTCGTTTAACCGCAACTTTGCGAAACGGAACGACGGTAATCCCAATACCCATGCGTTTGTAGCGTCCCCTGAACTGGTGGCTGCGCTGACCATTGCCGGCGACCTCTGCTTCAATCCGCTGACAGATACGCTCCAAAACGAAAAAGGGGAGCCGGTGAAATTGGCCGAACCCGCCGGTTTTGAAATGCCGCCCGGAGGATATGGCGTGAAAGATGCGGGGTACCTGCCGCCTTCGGAAGATGGAAGCAGCGTGCAGGTAACCATCGACCCCAATTCAAAGCGATTGCAGAAATTAGAGCCTTTCCCCGCATGGAACGGGGAGGACTATATAGAACTACCTTTACTCATCAAGGTAAAAGGAAAGTGTACTACCGACCATATTTCTATGGCCGGGCCGTGGCTCCGTTTCCGCGGCCATCTCGACAATATTTCAGATAATATGCTGATCGGAGCCGTGAATGCTTTCAACAATGAGCTCAATTCCGTACTCGATCCCGGAACCATGTGTTATTTTCCCGTACCGTCCCTGGCCCGGAAGTTCAAGGCCGAAGGAGTAGGCTCGGCGGTTGTGGCTGAGGAGAATTACGGCGAAGGATCAAGCCGCGAACACGCCGCTATGGAGCCGCGGCGCCTGAATGTGAAGGTGATTCTGGTCAAATCGTTTGCCCGTATTCATGAAACCAACCTGAAAAAACAAGGTATGCTGGCGCTGACTTTTGTGAACAGGGACGACTACGATAAAGTAAGGGAGAGGGATAAGATCAGCGTAAAAGGATTGAAAAGTTTCGCCCCCGGTAGAAACCTGACCGTGGAGTTGCTTCATGACGACGGAACGAAAGACGTATTTGAAGCAGCTCATACCTATAACGAACAACAAATAGAGTGGTTTAAAGCAGGAAGCGCACTGAATGCTATGATTTAAGAACAAAATATATTATTATGGATAATGAACAATTGAGAAAAACGCTGTCGGACACTATCGCCTTTACAAGCAATATCGACAAAGATCTTTTTACCAAGATGGGCGTGAAGCGCGGCCTTCGCAACGAAGACCACTCAGGAGTGCTCGCCGGGCTTACCCGTATAGGAGATGTAGTTGGTTATGAACGCCGGGCCGACGGCACATTGGCCCCGCTTCCCGGTAAACTTTTTTACCGCGGAATAGATGTGGAGGACCTGGCGAGAGGCATACAGCGGGAGAACCGCCTGGGGTTTGAGGAGACGGTTTTTCTACTCCTGTCGGGCCGCCTTCCCCACAGCGAAGAACTGGAAGCCGTAAAGCGGCTGATTGCGCAGACCATGCCGTTGAATCATAAAGTAGCCATGAACATCCTTTCGTTGAAAGGGAAAAACATCATGAATATCCTGGCAAGGAGTGTGATGGAGTTGTATGTCTATGATGAGAATCCTGATGATATTTCCCCCGATAATCTTATTGACCAATCCGTGAACCTGATTGCCAAGTTCCCCACCATTATCGCGTATGCCTACCAGGTGCTGCGGCACGATTTGTATGGACGTTCGTTGCACGTGCGTCACCCTTATGAAGGCCGTTCGGTAGCCGAAAACTTCCTCTTTATGATGAAGGGGCGCAATAGCTACACCGATCTCGATGTCAAGATTCTGGACTTGGCGCTGATCCTTCATGCGGAACACGGCGGAGGAAATAACTCCACCTTCTCGGTGCGTGTCGCCAGTTCAACCGAAACAGATACTTATTCCGCCATTGCAGCCGGCATCGGTTCTTTGAAAGGGCCTCTCCACGGAGGAGCCAACATCAAGGTGCAAGGCATGTTGGAAGATATGAAGAAGAATGTGAAAGACTGGACAAGCCGGCAGCAGGTGGATGACTATCTGACGAAGATACTGAAAAAAGAGGCGTATGACCACACCGGCCTTATCTATGGCGTTGGCCATGCCGTTTATACGGTGAGCGACCCGCGCGCTATGCTGCTGAAAGAGATGGCGCGCGAGCTGGCGAAAGAGAAGGGGCGCGAAGAAGAATTTGCGTTTATGGAGTTGATAGAGGAGCGTGCCGTGGAGGTGTTCCTCGGCTTCAAAAAGAGTACGGCCAAAGCCAGGACTTGCGTCAATGTTGATTTCTATTCGGGATTTGTGTACGACGCTATCGGGTTGCCGCCGGAGGTGTTTACGCCGCTCTTCGCGATGGCCCGTATCGTGGGCTGGTCGGCTCACCGGATAGAGGAACTGAATTTTGCCAGCAAGCGCATAGTACGTCCCGCATACAAAAATGTGCGCGAGAGGCAATACTTTATCCCCCTCAATGAAAGATAATCCGAAGAAATTTATCCGGAATAAGATTTTCAAACGCCCTGTCGTCAACGCTCTTATTCCTTCATTAATATATAGTGTTTAATGCAAAAAATAAAAGTAAACAATCCGGTTGTTGAGATGAACGGCGATGAGATGGCCCGTATCATTTGGTCGTTCATCAAAGAAGAGTTGATATTACCCTATCTCGATCTGGAGATTAAATATTACGACCTCGGCATACAACATCGCGATGCAACGGATGACCGCGTGACGGTAGAAGCCGCCGAAGCCGTCAAAAAATACAACGTAGGCGTCAAATGCGCCACCATTACGCCCGACGAGGCGCGTGTGGAGGAGTTCGGACTGAAACGGATGTGGAAATCGCCCAACGGAACCATCCGTAATATCGTGGGCGGAACCGTATTCCGGGAACCGATCATTTGCAGCAATATTCCCCGTTATGTGCAGGGATGGAGCGAGCCGATCATCATCGGACGCCATGCTTTCGGAGACCAATACCGCGCCACCGATAAGGTGATCAAGGGGAAAGGCACGCTCCGCCTGACGTTCACCAATGAAGAGGGTGAAACGCAGAGTTGGGAGGTCTATCACTTCAACGGCGATGGCGTGGCTATGGCAATGTATAATACCGACGAATCCATTTACGGTTTTGCCCGTTCTTCTTTCCAAATGGCGCTGACAAAAAAATACCCGCTTTACATGTCAACCAAGAACACCATCCTGAAGGCTTATGACGGCCGGTTCAAGGATATTTTTCAAGAGGTGTATGAGAATGAATTTAAAGACGGGTTTGAGAAGGCAGGTATCGGTTACGAACACCGGTTGATCGACGATATGGTGGCTTCGGCCATGAAGTGGAAGGGCGGGTTTGTATGGGCGTGCAAGAATTACGACGGCGATGTGCAGTCGGATACTGTAGCCCAGGGGTTCGGTTCGCTGGGGATGATGTCCTCCGTGCTGGTTACGCCCGACGGCAAGACGGTGGAAGCAGAGGCGGCGCACGGAACGGTGACGCGGCACTATCGCCGGCATCAGCAGGGTGAAGAAACCAGCACCAATCCTATCGCTTCCATCTTCGCATGGACGCGCGGACTGGCACACCGGGGCCGCCTCGATGGCAATCAGCTGCTTACCGGCTTCTGCGAGAAGCTGGAACAGGTGTGTATAGAGACTGTGGAGGGCGGCGAGATGACCAAAGACCTGGCGATTCTTGTTTATGGGAACGATGCGCCACGCGACGCATACCTCACTACGCAGGAGTTCCTGCAAGCGTTGAAACGGAATCTGGAGAAGAAACTGATAACGGCGTTGGCGTGATATAGGCTGTGGCAAGAAGAGCTTTTATAAGTTGATGCAATAAACGCCGCAAAAGATTAATTTATATAATTTGATTTATAGCTCTTTTATAAATCGTTTTTAGGGGGTGCATCACACGGAGAATTAATGTGAATACTGCGACACCTCTAACGAGGTTTTGAGGTGGTGGGGAAACTGTTTTTCTATTGATATGAATCTCCTACGGAGATTTAGGTCTTTCGCTATTTCATTATTTCTTCGTTATGCTTGCAATGACGGCGTGCATGAGTTG
>JAISZV010000296.1 GCA_031284475.1 Proteiniphilum sp.
GACGAGCGTCCGGAAGAAGTGACCGACATGGAGCGGAGCGTGAACGCGGAAGTGATTGCTTCCACATTCGACGAGCCGGCAGACCGTCACGTGAAGATTGCCGAAATCGTACTGAACAAAGCCCGCCGTTTAGTGGAATGCGGGCACGATGTGGTTATACTGCTCGACTCCATCACCCGTCTGGCCCGCGCCTACAACACCGTACAGCCCGCCTCGGGAAAAGTGCTGTCGGGGGGTGTGGACGCCAATGCGCTGCACAAGCCGAAACGTTTCTTCGGGGCTGCCCGTAATATCGAAAACGGCGGTTCGCTTACCATTATTGCCACAGCGCTCACCGAAACCGGCTCCAAGATGGACGATGTGATTTTTGAGGAGTTCAAGGGTACCGGTAACATGGAGTTGCAACTCGACCGCAAACTCTCCAACAAACGGGTTTTCCCATCTGTCGATATTATTGCATCGAGCACTCGTCGCGACGACCTGCTCTTGTCGGAAGAAACGCTCAACCGCATGTGGGTGCTCCGCAACTTCCTGTCGGATATGAATTCGGCGGAAGCTATGGAGTTCTTGCTCAATCGCCTAAGGCGCACTTCAAACAATGAAGAGTTCCTGATCTCCATGAACGATTAAATTCTAAGGAAACCGTTTTTCGTTCACATCCAAATATCACCGGGATAGGCCACTTTTTCCAGGAAAAGAGCATGTCCCGGTGCGGAGTCGCCCGCCGCATTGCGATTTTTCGCTTCGATAACGCGCCTCAAACCCTGCTCATCGAGCCGCCCCCTGCCCGCGTCAAGCAATGTGCCGACAATAGCCCGTACCATATTCCGGAGGAAGCGGTCGGCCCGAATGGTAAATTCATACAATTCACCGTTTTTCTCCCACCGGGCATATTCAATCCGGCAGTTGTTGGTCTGCACATCGGTGTGTAGCTTACTGAAACTGGTAAAGTCTTCATATTCTTTCAACACATCGCACAAGACATTCATCGCTTCGAGGTCAGGCTCAAAAAACAGCCTGTAGCTATATTCATGGAAAAAAGGTTCTTTTATCGTCGTTACATAATACTTATAGGTACGTGATATAGCGCTGAAACGGGCGTGGGCGTCAGGGCGCACCTGCCGTATAGATGAAAGGGAAATATCTTTCGGAAGAAAATTATTGAGTTTATATACCATATCTCCGGGGGGAAAAGCATCCCCCTCCCAGTCGAAATGGGCGACCATCTCACGGGCATGCACGCCCGCATCAGTCCTCCCCGCTCCTACCACGGCCACCTCTTGCCTCAAAATAACGGAAAGCGCTTCCTGCAACGCCTGTTGCACACTCATTCCGTTAGGTTGGATCTGCCAGCCCACATAATTTTTGCCGTTATAGGAAAGTGTGATAAAAAAACGGGGCATATTGAATAACTGCTAACCGTTTAACGCTCTAAGTTTTATTTTGGTAAGCGTCTGCTTGGTATTGAGCGGAAAATCGCCGTCCATCATCCATGCATAATAACTTGGCTCATTTTTGAGGACTTCCGCCACCGGTTTTCCTTTGTGTTTACCGAAATTAAAAACCTCTACCCCTTTGTCGTCGTAGATAAATCGTCCGGAAAAGTCTACATTATTGTTAAAACTCGAATACTCTTTCGACAGTACCTCAATATCGTTTTCCAGGTCGGTATAGCGGTCGAGTTGCGATTTCAGCACCTCATAAGTGGCAATAGTATCCGCCTCGGCAGAATGTGCGTTATCTAATTTTTTATCGCAGTAAAAGGCGTAAGCTGCCTCCAGCGTACGTTGTTCTTTTTTATGAAAGATGATCTGGACGTCCACAAATTTGCGTTTGCTCATATCGAAATCCACACCGGCGCGCAGGAACTCTTCCGCCAGCATCGGCACATCGAACCGGCTCGAATTGAATCCGGCCAGGTCGCATCCTTCCAAGTGATCGGCAAGCGACCGGGCTACCTGTTTAAAAATAGGGCAATCTTTCACATCATCATCGGTAATGCCATGAATAGCGGTCGCCTGCGGAGGGATGGGTATACCGGGATTAACGCGGCGCGATTTGATCTCCTCCTTTCCGTTGGGATGAACTTTCAGGAACGATATTTCTACAATGCGGTCATGCGTAATATTGATGCCGGTCGTTTCCAAGTCGAAGAAGACCAGCGGATTTTTGAGATTTAACTTCATCAGGTTATCTCATTAGTCATTCAACATCATCGGCATCAGCAGCGTCAGCATATCTTCATTTTCATCCTTCTCCACGGGAAGTACCAAACCGGCGCGCGACGGGTCGGAAAGCTCGATGCGCACATCGGATGAGGGTATATTATCAAGGATATCGATAAGGAAAGAGGCTTTAAAACCGATATTCATCACATTCCCTTCGTAGGAACAGGGAATGGTTTCTTCCGCGGTGGTCAGGAAATCAATATCCTGGGCGGTTACGACGATCTTAACTTCCGAGAGTTGGATTTTCACTAAGTTACTCGCCGGATTGGAGAATACGGCTACGCGTTTAAGGGCATTCAACAGTGTCAGGCGATCCAGGACAAATATGTTGGGGTTGTTTTGCGGGATCACCGAATTGTAGTTGGGATAGCGGCCTTCCACAAAGCGGCATACCATTTTGTAGGACGACATGGCGATGTAGGCGTTATTTTCGTCGAACTTAATCTCCACCGTTCCTGATTCCCTCGGAAGGAGCGATTTGAGCAGGTTAGCCGGTTTTTTCGGCAGGATAAACGATGAACGGCCTTCACCTTTGGTTTCGGTAGTGGTTACACGCACCAGTTTATGTCCGTCGGACGCCACGAAAGTGAGGTCGTCCGTAGTGATATCGAAGTAGATACCATTCATCACCGGGCGCAATTCATCGTCGGCGGTGGCAAAGATAGTCCGGTTGATCCCCGAAAGGAGCGTATCGGCTTTCACCGCCAATGTCATGAATGAATCTTTGAGTGGTTTCGGCTCCGGGTATTCATCTCCTTTTAAACCCACAAAATTATATTTCCCGTTGTGGTAATAGAGGAATATCTCCAGCGTATCGTCGTTGATATCGAAAGTGAGCGGCTGATCCGGCAATTCACGCAGCGGATCGAGCAGGTTCCGGGCATTGATGGCCAAGTTTCCTTCGCCTTCCGCGCTATTTACCTCTACGGTTGTTTCCAACCGGGTTTCGTTATCGGCGGCGGTGAGCGACAATGTGTTGCCTTTCAGATCGAGCAAAAAGCAGTCGAGAATGGGCAATGAGTTCTTGGAATTGATAACTCTGCTAATGGCCTGCAAGTGGCTCAGCAATGCGGCGCTTGATACTACAAACTTCATATAATCAAATTATTTATTTTTCCGGCAAATATATAAAATTATCGCGGAGCGTCAACTCTTTTCCCGATAAATTTTCAACGCCTGTTCAAAACTCAGCGTTATTCAACTTCTCGGAT
>JAISZV010000356.1 GCA_031284475.1 Proteiniphilum sp.
GCTTAAATAGCTTTCACAGCACAACATGGCCGGAATAGCCGACACCAATGAATTACCAATCAACGCGTATAATTTTTCAAAAATACGGAAAACTTTTTATTCACAAAGGAAAATACAAAGAAAATTACAAAAAAATTAACCATCGTACCGGAATTTGGATATTACGTTCAGGGAAGGCGGCTACCGGCGCTGATTCCTTGATTTCGTGCGTTTCCCCTGCTTTCAAATCGAAAATTACAAAAGGAGATAGTAAACAAAATGAAATTTTTTTGAAGAAAATGGTGAAAATATTTTGTTCGTATGAATTTTTGCTTTTACTTTGCAGCCGTCAAACAGGAAAAATTTCAATTTGCCGTATGTATTATCAGGTCGATGTCCTAGTCATTTCTATTCTACTTCTGGTTTTGGAGAAATTCGGAGGGTGAGACTGGCATATCTGTGATTTACATGAGGTAAAAAATATAGGGATAACCTTTCTCACCCGGTGGGAAAGGTTGTCTTTTTTTATAAAGCTAACAAAAACGCGAATAATAATGGAACGTATTTATGTATTTGATACAACATTAAGAGATGGCGAGCAGGTACCCGGTTGTCAGTTGAACACCATTGAAAATATTCAGGTTGCACAGGCCCTTGAGTTGTTGGGGGTAGATGTGATAGAAGCCGGTTTCCCCGTATCAAGCCCGGGCGACTTCAATTCGGTGGTAGAGATATCCAAAGCGGTTACCTGGCCCACTATCTGCGCGCTCACCCGCGCTGTGGAGAATGATATCGACGTGGCCGTCGAAGCCCTGAAGTACGCCAAACGGAAGAGAATCCATACCGGCATCGGCACGTCCGACCCGCATATTAAATACAAATTCAATTCCAACCGCGAGGAGATCATCGAGCGGGCGGTAAAGGCGGTAAAGTATGCCCGCCGTTTTGTGGATGATGTGGAATTTTACGCCGAAGACGCCGGACGCACCGCCAACGAATACTTAGCCCGCGTGGTACAGGCCGTAGTCGATGCGGGAGCTACCGTAGTGAATATACCTGATACCACCGGCTATTGCTTTCCCGACGAATACGGCGCAAAAATAAAATACCTCACGGATAACGTAAACATGAAAAATGCCATCCTCTCCACCCATTGCCACCAGGATCTGGGAATGGCTACCGCCAACACCCTTTCGGGAGTGATCAACGGCGCCCGCCAGGTGGAAGTAACCGTGAACGGTATCGGCGAACGCGCCGGCAATACTTCGCTGGAGGAGGTGGTGATGGCGCTCAAGAGCCATAAAGACCGTGGGTTCGATACCAATATCAACACGCAACATATCTATTCGACCAGCCGGATGGTGTCGAGCCTGATGAATATGCCGGTACAGCCCAATAAGGCCATTGTGGGGCGAAACGCTTTCGCTCATTCCTCAGGGATACACCAGGACGGAGTGCTCAAGAATGTACAAACATACGAGATCATTAACCCCAAAGATGTGGGAATCGATGATAATGCTATCGTGCTGACAGCCCGCAGCGGACGCGCTGCGCTGAAAAACCGCCTGTCGCTCCTCGGCGTAAAACTCGAATCCGGAGAACTTGATGAAGTTTACCGGCAGTTTTTGGAAATGGCCGACAGGAAAAAAAGCGTTAACGACGATGATATCCTGATGCTGGTAGGCAAGGATGCACGCCTGAACAGGATCAAAGTGGAGTACTTGCAGGTATTGTGCGGTATCGGTGTGCGTGATGTAGCCAGTATCGCCCTGAATATCGCCGGAGAGCGTTTTGAAGCTACTGCAAGCGGTAACGGGCCGGTAGATGCTGCCATCCGCGCGGTAAAGAATATCATCCGCAGGAAGGTGAAGATACAGGAGTTCCTCATCCAGGCAATAGACCATGGCAGCGATGACATAGGCAAAGTGCACATGCAGGTGGAACACAATAATATATTATACTACGGCTTCTCGGCCAATACCGATATTGTGGCGGCCTCTGTGGAAGCGTTTATCGATGCGGTGAATAAATTTGTGGATGACGCTAATGTGCCAATGAGCCAATGTGACTAATGAGCCAATGTGACTAATGAGCCAATGTGACTAATGTGACTAATGTGACTAATGTGCCAATGTAATGATTTAATGATTCAATGATTTATAATTTAATAATGAGCCAATGTGACTAATGTGTCAATGTAATGATTCAAATAATTATCAACTACAATTATCAATTGTCAATTAATAAAAATGAGGACTCTTTTTGATAAAATATGGGACGCGCATGTGGTGGCGACGGTGAATGACGGCCCTACCCAATTATATATCGATAGGCATCTGTGCCACGAAGTAACCAGCCCCCAGGCATTTGCCGGTCTCCGCGCACGCGGATTGGACGTGTTCCGCCCGAAGCAGACTACGCTGACGGCCGATCATAATATCCCCACGCTGTGGCAGGATAAGCCTATCCGTGACCCTGTTTCCCGTTTCCAGGTGGAAACGCTGGATAAGAATGCGTCGGATTTCGGCCTTACTTACTATGGGCTTAATAATCCCAAAAACGGGATCGTGCACGTGATAGGGCCTGAAAAAGGCTATACGCAACCCGGAATGACGATTGTCTGCGGCGACAGCCACACCTCTACGCACGGCGCATTTGGCGCTATTGCTTTCGGTATCGGAACCAGCGAGGTGGAAATGGTGCTGGCCTCGCAATGTATCTTACAGACAAGGCCCAAAACCATGCGTATCAATTTTGAAGGTACTCCGGGCGAAAATGTGGGCGCAAAGGATATGGCGCTCTATATGATCTCGCAGTTGACGACCGGAGGCGCTACCGGATATTTTGTGGAATATGCCGGCGAAGCGGTACGCAATCTCTCTATGGAAGAGCGGATGACGCTCTGTAACCTGAGTATAGAGATGGGTGCGCGCGGAGGTCTGGTCGCCCCGGATGAAACTACATTCAACTACCTCAAAGGGCGTGAGTTCGCCCCCAAAGGAGAGAAATGGGAGAAAGCCTTAGCCTGTTGGGAAACGTTGAAAAGCGACGAGGGCGCTGTTTTCGATAAAGAGGTTACTTTTGATGCGGCAAAGATCCGTCCGATGATCACTTACGGTACCAATCCCGGTATGGGAATACCCATCGACGGCGCTATTCCGCAATTGGACGAGATAGACGAATCGGGAAAGATCTCATTTGAGAGGTCATTGCAATACATGGGATTCGCTCCCGGAGAAAAGATGGAAGGAAAACCGGTCGATTACGTGTTCCTGGGAAGCTGTACCAACGGGCGTATTGAAGATTTCCGGGTGTTTACCGGCTATGTGAAGGGTAAAAAGAAAGCCGGAAATGTGACGGCATGGTTAGTGCCCGGCAGTTGGCAGGTGCGTAAACAGATTGAAGCGGAAGGTCTCGACAAAATACTGGCAGAGGCCGGGTTTGAACTCCGGCAGCCGGGTTGTTCGGCCTGCTTGGCAATGAACGACGATAAGATACCGGCAGGCAAATATGCGGTCTCCACTTCCAACCGGAATTTTGAAGGACGGCAGGGCCCGGGCGCGAGGACTATCCTTGCAGGCCCTTTGGTGGCCGCCGCAGCGGCAGTGAACGGAAAAATAACACACCCGTAAATGAATGGAAAAATGGAAAAGTTTCAAACAATTACATCCACATACATTCCGCTTCCTATTGAGAATGTAGATACCGATCAGATTATTCCTGCGCGCTTTCTGAAGGCGACCACACGGGAAGGATTCGGCGACAACCTGTTCGCCGACTGGCGCTACGATAAGGAAGGAAATCCCAACCCCGGTTTCGTACTCAATAATCCCGTCTATTCGGGAAAGGTGCTGGTGGCCGGAAAGAACTTCGGTAGCGGAAGCAGCCGCGAACATGCGGCCTGGGCAATCGGCGGTTATGGGTTTAAAGTGGTGGTGTCGAGCTTCTTTGCCGACATCTTCCGCAATAACGCCCTCAACAACGGTATTTTGCCGGTGATCGTGAGCGATCATTTTTTGAGCGGACTGTTTGCATCGGTAAATAAGAACCCGAAGGCAACCGTTACGGTGAGTCTGGAGGAGCAGACAATATCAAATAACGAAACCGGCTCTGTCGAGTCGTTCGAGATCAATCCTTACAAAAAAGAGTGCCTGTTGAAAGGGTTGGATGATATTGACTTTCTGCTCTCCAACAGGGACGCGATTGAGGAATATGAGAAAAACCGTACATTCTCATACGAATAAGAGACCCGGTAGTTGTTCGGGCGAAGCGCAAATAACGTACGAAGTACTTAAAAACAGGTTGTTTTGGGAGAAGCAAAGAAAATAGAGATCATGGATACCACGCTCCGTGACGGCGAGCAGACGTCGGGCGTATCTTTTGCGACACAGGAGAAAGTGAGCGTAGTGCGCCTTCTGTTGGAAGAACTGAAGGTTGACCGCGTGGAGATCGCTTCCGCACGGGTTTCCGAAGGGGAGTTTCAATCCGTGAAGAAAATGGCCCAATGGGCGCGTATGCATGGGTATATCGACCGGCTTGAGGTGCTGGGGTTTGTAGATGGCGACACATCTTTGGAATGGATCGTCAATGCCGGGTGTAAGGTGGTGAACTTGCTCAGTAAAGGCTCGTTGAAGCACTGCACCTATCAATTAGGCAAGTTGCCGGAAGAGCACCTGGCGGATGTGAAGCACTGTATCGCTCAGGCGCAGCGGTTGGGACTGACCGTCAACCTTTACCTTGAGGATTGGTCTAACGGGATGCGCGATTCCAGGGAATATGTGTTCCAAATGATGGATGGATTGAAGAATGAGGCCATCGCCCGCTTTATGCTTCCCGATACGTTGGGAGTGCTCAATCCCGATGAGACATACCGGTTCTGTGCGGAAATGATTGCACGTTACCCCGGCCTTCATTTCGACTTTCATGCCCACAACGACTATGACCTGGCTGTAGCGAACGTTTACGAAGCCGTCAAAGCCGGGGTGAAAGGCGTACATGTCACGGTGAACGGCCTGGGCGAACGAGCCGGTAACGCACCGCTTACCAGCGTGGTTGCGCTTATTCATGATCACATGGGATTAAGCACCAATATCGATGAATCGAAACTCTATAACGTGAGCAAAGTAGTGGAGAGCTACTCCGGCGTGCGTATTCCGAATAACAAGCCGGTAATCGGCGACAATGTATTCACGCAGGTAGCGGGCGTTCATGCCGATGGAGACAAAAAGAAGAATCTCTATTTTAATACCCTGATGCCCGAACGTTTCGGACGTTTCCGCGAATATGCATTGGGGAAAAATGCGGGTCGTTCCAGTATAATCAAAAATCTGGAAGCGCTGGGTATCGAACTCGACGATGAGGCGACCCGCAAAGTAACCGCGCGTATCATTGAATTAGGCGACCGCAAGGAGATTGTGAGCCTCGACGAATTGCCTTACATCGTTTCCGATGTGTTGAAGAACGGGGTCGATAACCAGGATATACAAATGCTCAACTATTCGCTCACGCTGACTGACGGATTGCGCCCGACCGCCACCGTGAAAATATCGATAAAAGGTGAAGTGTATCAGGAGACCGCAGCAGGAGAAGGACAATACCACGCCTTTTCCAAAGCGATGTATAAGATATACAGAAAACTGAACAAACCCTCCCCTGAACTGATTGATTACGTGGTGGTGATCCCTCCCGGAGGGAAGACCAATGCCTATGTGCAGACGGTGATCACATGGAAGTTCGACGATAAGGTGTTCAAAACCCGCGCGCTGGATATTGACCAGACTGTGGCGGCCATCAAGGCGACAATGAAGATGTTGAATATGATAGAGAACGGGAATATTCCCAATATGGATTATATGAGATTACCGTAGTTAATGTGCCAATGTGACTAATGTAATGATGTGATGATGTGCCAATTATTAAATCAATAAAAATATTATGCAACTAAAGATAGCGGTGTTGCCGGGCGACGGAATAGGCCCGGAGATCATGAAACAGGCGTTGATTATTACAACGGCGGTCTGTGAGAAATTCGGTCATACTTTGACATACAAAGAGGCCGTTGTGGGCGCTTGCGCCATTGATGCAACCGGCGACCCTTATCCTACCGGAACGCATGAACTCTGTATGCAGAGCGACGCGGTGTTGTTCGGCGCTATCGGCGATCCCAAGTACGACAACGATCCCAATGCGAAAGTACGGCCCGAACAGGGATTGCTTCGTATGCGCAAACAGTTGGGGCTTTATGGGAATATCCGCCCGGTAATGACTTTCCCCTCTCTTATCCATAAGTCGCCCTTGCGGGCCGATCTGGTGGAAGGCGCCGATTTTGTCTGCATCCGCGAACTCACGGGCGGCATCTATTTCGGTCGCCCACAGGGTAGGAGCGAGGATGGCAATACAGCTTACGACACTTGCATTTATACCCGCGAAGAGATAGAACGGGTATTACGTTTGGCTTACAAATTTGCCGGACAGCGACGCAAAAAAGTGACGGTGGTCGATAAGGCAAACGTGATCGCTACCTCCCGCCTCTGGCGACAGATCGCGCAGGAAATCGCGCCGCAATATCCCGACATAGAGACCGCTTTTCTCTTTGTGGATAACGCCGCTATGCGCATCATCCAGTGGCCTAAAAGTTTCGATGTGATGGTAACTGAAAACCTCTTTGGAGATATTCTCACCGATGAAGCCTCCGTAATCACCGGATCGCTGGGATTGCTTCCCTCCGCGTCCGTCGGACTGCATACATCCCTGTTTGAACCGGTACACGGATCCTATCCGCAGGCGACCGGAAAAAATATCGCCAACCCGCTGGCGATGATCCTCTCCGCCGCCTTGATGTTTGAATACGGTTTCAATCTGATGAATGAAGGGGCGCTCATCCGCAGAGCGGTCAATGCGAGCCTTGAAGCAGGCGTCGTTACCGAAGATATAGCGGACGGGGGAAAAGCGTACGGTACCAATGAAGTGGGAGAGTGGATCGAAAAATTTGTAAGGAATGAAAGATAATTTACGCAGCGCGGCCACTACGCAGGGACGCCGCATGGCAGGCGCGCGCGCGCTCTGGTATGCCAATGGGATGAAGTGCGAGCAAATGGGAAAACCGGTTATTGCAATCGTAAATTCCTTCACGCAATTTGTTCCCGGCCATACGCACCTGCACGGGATAGGGCAGATGGTAAAGGCGGAGATTGAGAAAATGGGCTGTTTTGCCGCTGAGTTCAACACCATCGCCGTAGACGACGGCATTGCCATGGGGCATGATGGTATGCTTTACTCCCTGCCGTCGCGCGACCTGATTGCCGATTCGGTAGAGTATATGGTGAACGCCCACAAGGCCGACGCGATGATATGTATTAGCAATTGCGACAAGATCACGCCGGGGATGTTGATCGCCGCTATGCGGCTGAATATACCGGCGATCTTTGTTTCCGGAGGGCCGATGGAGGCGGGTAAGACCGGCGATGAGCAGATCGACCTGATCGATGCCATGATTGAGTCGGCCGACGAGTCGGTTTCCGATGAACGCGTAGCCCAACTCGAACAATTAGCCTGCCCCACCTGCGGATCCTGTTCCGGCATGTTCACCGCCAACTCCATGAACTGCCTCAATGAGGCTATCGGACTGTCCCTGCCCGGCAACGGAACCATCGTAGCTACGCATGCCAACCGCAAACAGCTTTTCGCGGATGCTGCCCGGCAGATTGTAGAAAACGCGTACAGGTATTATTCCGAAGGAGACTACACAGTGCTGCCGAAGAGTATCGCTACCCGCGAATCCTTTCTCAACGCCATGACGCTCGACATTGCCATGGGAGGCTCAACCAATACCATTCTGCACACTTTGGCCATCGCCCATGAAGGAGGGGTGGACTTTACGCTCGACGATATAGACGCGCTTTCGCGCCGCGTACCCTGTATCTGTAAGGTAGCGCCCAACTCAAAGAAGTACCATATACAGGATGTGAACCGCGCCGGCGGAGTGCTGGGTATAATGAACGAACTGGCCAAAGCCGGCTTAGTGGATATTTCGGTGCGCCGTGCCGACGGGCATACCCTGGCCGAGGTGTTGGAAAGATATGATATTACAAACGGAAATCCCGGTAAAGAGGCGCACAGAATCTATTCATCCGCGCCCGGTAACCGTTACAGTATTGAAATGGCTTCGCAGAATGCAGAGTTCAAAGAGTTGGATACCGACAGGGAGAACGGCTGCATCCGCAGCATAGAACACGCCTATACCAAAGATGGCGGATTGGCTATCCTGAAAGGGAACATCGCCGAAAAAGGCTGCGTAGTGAAAACGGCCGGAGTGGACGAGAGCATCTGGAAATTCAACGGTAAAGCCAAAGTGTTCCACTCGCAGGAGGACGCCTGTACCGGCATTCTTCACGGAGAGGTGGAGGCCGGCGATGTAGTGGTGATTGTGTACGAAGGTCCGAAAGGAGGCCCTGGTATGCAGGAAATGCTTTATCCTACATCCTACATCAAGGCCCGGCATCTTGGGGCAGCGTGCGCGCTGATCACCGACGGACGTTTTTCGGGCGGCACTTCGGGGCTTTCCATCGGCCATATTTCACCCGAAGCGGCGGCGGGCGGTAACATCGGCTTGGTGCGCGACGGAGACATTCTCGAAATAGATATTCCCGGCCGTTCTATCAACATAAAGATCACCGACGAAGAACTTCAGCAAAGAAGAAAGCAGGAGGAGGCAAAAGGTGAAAACGCCTTTAAACCCCAACGCAACAGGGTGATCCCAAAAGCATTGAAAGCGTATGCCGCTTTTGTAAGTTCCGCCGATCTGGGCGCAGTACGAATCATTTAAAAACAGAAATTAGTGTATGGACAGAGATAATCAAACGGAATCCATCGCGGGAAGCGAGATACTTATCCGCTCGCTGATTGCCGAAGGGGTAGATACCATATTCGGTTATCCGGGCGGGGCTATCATGCCTGTATTTGATGCGTTGTATGATCATAAAAAGGAGGTCAGACACATACTGGTGCGTCATGAACAGGGGGCGCTTCATGCGGCGCAGGGATATGCCAGGGTTTCGAGAAAGGTGGGTGTAGCCCTCGTTACATCCGGCCCGGGAGCGACCAACGCAATCACCGGCATCACTGATGCGATGATGGACAGCACTCCGTTAGTGGTAATATCGGGACAGGTAAATTCGACCCTGCTGGGTTCCGACGCTTTTCAGGAGGCCGATGTGATCGGCGTCACGCAACCGATCACCAAATGGGCTTATCAGGTACGGCGCGCGGAAGATATTGCCTGGGCGGTATCGCGGGCGTTTTACATCGCTTCGAGCGGACGGCCAGGCCCCGTGCTGCTCGATATAGCCAAAGATGCGCAGGTATTTAAATGTGACTATGCCTACCAAAAGACCACCTTTTTACGCAGCTATCATCCGCTTCCTGAAGTGGAAGAAGACAAAATAAAAATGGCGGCCGCCCTCATTAACAGCGCAAAAAAGCCGTTCGCGCTGGTAGGGCAGGGGGTGATACTCGGAAATGCCGAGCAGGCTTTGCGCGCTTTTCTTGAAAAAGGAGACATTCCTTTTGGTTCTACCATCCTGGGATTGTCGGCCATGCCTTCGGATCACCCGTTGAATTGCGGTATGCTGGGCATGCACGGGAACATCGCAACCAACATCAAGACCAACGAATGCGACGTGCTGATTGCCATCGGGATGCGTTTCGACGACCGGGTAACAAGCGACCTGAAGACCTATGCCAAACAGGCAAAGGTGATCCATTTCGATATAGACCTTGCGGAAATGGACAAAAACGTGAAAACTACGGTGAAAGTGTTGGGCGACGCCAAACAGACATTGCCGATGGTGACCGCGCTGATTGGCAAGAAATCGCACCGGGAATGGTTGGAAGAATTTAAGCCTTATGCGCAAAAGGAGTACGATTGCATCATTAAAAAAGAACTTTATCCCGAAAACGGAGGAGAGATAAAGATGGGAGAGGTGGTAAATAAAATTACCGAAGCCACACACAACAATGCCATCTGCGTAACCGATGTGGGACAACATCAGATGATGGCGACCCGTTATTTCAAATACAATCAATCGCGCAGTATGGTCACATCGGGCGGATTGGGCACGATGGGATTCGGACTGCCCGCGGGGATCGGCGCAAAATACGGAGCGCCGGACAGAACCGTGTGTATTTTCGTGGGCGACGGAGGCCTGCAAATGACTATCCAAGAGTTCGGAACCATTATGGAATACGGTATAGATGTGAAGATTATTCTCCTGAACAATAATTTTCTGGGAATGGTGCGCCAATGGCAGGAACTCTTTTTTGATGAACGCTATTCGGAAACGCACCTGAAAAATCCCGATTTCATCAAGATTGCCGATGCTTATAATATCAAAGGGCGGAAGGTAACACAGCGCGCAGAACTCGACGGCGCTATACGGGAGATGCTGGAGCACAAAGGAGCCTATCTGCTTGAAGTGCTGGTGGAAACCAAAGGAATGGTTTACCCTATGGTGCCTGCCGGAAGCGCCATTACCAATATCCTTCTTGGGAACGGACACTCTTTATAAAGCAAGTTTTCTTACGAACAGGCAATTATACCGGGTGACAACAGAAAATCTATGAAGTTAAAAATGAAAAATAAAAATGAACGGGAATAAAACATTATATACCATTACTATTTTCTCGGAAAATACGGTAGGCGTGCTCAATCAGATCACAACGATCCTTACCCGCAGGCAACTGAATATCGAAACGTTGTCGGTTTCGCCATCCGCCATCAGGGAGATTCATAAGTTCACTATCACTACCTTTGCCGGCGATGAGGCGGTAATGAAGAAACTGGTACGCCTGA
>JAISZV010000098.1 GCA_031284475.1 Proteiniphilum sp.
CTGCCCGAACTTGTAAAGGTTACGCGTAAAAATATCTCCAGGGAACAGATCAATGCGTTGCCCAATGGCGTCATCTGCCTGAAAGGAGGAGATCTTTCGGCCGAGTTGCATTCTTTTCGACGGGTTGCGGAAACGGTTTCCCTTTCGGATTACTTCTCCGACCCGTTTTTCCGGACAAAAAAATTGGTGTATCTCCCGTTAAGTTGAATGTTTTCGTTAGGCAAGAGCCGAACAACCGGCGACAAACCGAAATAATAAGAATGGAGCAAAATGAATATAAAAACGTTTGAGTTCAATCCGTTAGGAGTAAATACATACGTGTTGTCCGACGAGACAGGGGAGTGTGTCGTAATCGACCCCGCCCCTTTTTACCCCGATGAAAAAGAGATGTTAATCAGCTATTTGCTCGACGGCGATTTTAAGGTAAAACATCTGTTGAATACTCACCTGCACTTTGATCATATCTTTGGGGACAATCTGCTCGCCTCCCGGTTCGGCCTTAAGGCGCAATGCCATTCCGGCGATCTCTTCCTGCTGGACGATATAGCGGCACAGATGCAGGTCTTTGGACTGCCCGGCGGTAACGCCGGTTTTAAACCGGAGATAGGGAATTACCTGCATGACGGAGATGTGGTCGCGTTCGGGAATCAATCGCTGAAAGTGCTTCATACTCCGGGACATTCACCCGGTAGTGTGGTATTCTATAATGAAGCGGAAGGTTGCGTATTCTGCGGGGATCTGCTTTTTTATGCCGGCGTAGGGAGGACCGATTTGCCGCGGGGAAGCTACGAAGATATGGTGAACAGTATAGAAACCAAAATGTTTACCCTGCCCAACAGTACGGTGGTCTATCCCGGCCACGGCCCCGCGACCGCTATCGGATTCGAGAAAAAGAACAACCCTTTTGTCGGAAAATAAACCTGCACCCGGTTTGTGCGACGAATCTTCCAATCGGCATTTATGATTTTTTCCACACCTCCGGGGCAAAAGAAAATAAAAATTTAACCCATATAGTGCGTTATGATAAAAATGGAACAATTTAAAAACCGGCATATCGGTATTACGGAAGCAGATAAACAGAAAATGCTCGAAGCAATCGACTTGTCGTCGATGGAAGAACTGGTAGATCAGACAATTCCCTCGGATATTCGTCTGGCGAAGCCTTTGTCCTTGCCCAAAGCGTTATCGGAACATGAATATGCCGAAGAAATCGCCCATATTGCCGCCCTGAACAATATCCATACATCCTATATCGGCATGGGATGGTACGATACCGTTACCCCGGCGGCGATCTACCGGAATGTCTTTGAAAATCCGGTATGGTATACCTCTTATACGCCCTATCAGGCCGAGATTTCACAGGGGCGGCTGGAGGCGTTGCTCAATTTCCAGACGGTAGTAAGCGAACTTACTGCGCTTCCGCTGGCGAACTGCTCGCTGCTGGACGAGGCTACTGCCGCTGCCGAAGCGGCTACCATGATGTACGGACTACGCAGCCGCGAGCAGGTGAAAAACGGAGTGGAAACCCTTTTTGTGGATGAGAATATCTTCCCCCAAACGCTATCCGTACTTAAAACGAGAATGTATCAGACAGGAATAAAGATAGTTATCGGGGATTACAAAACCATTACTTTCGATAAGTTATTCTTTGGCGCTATCGTTCAGTATCCAAATAGCGATGGGAGTGTGGAGGATTACCGCGACTTCACGGAACGGGCGCACAAAGCGGATTGCAAAGTAGCTGTGGCCGCCGATCTGATGGCATTAGCAATACTTACTCCGCCGGGTGAATGGGAGGCCGATATTGCTTTCGGAAGCAGCCAGCGTTTCGGTATTCCCATGTTTTACGGAGGCCCGTCGGCCGCTTTTTTTGCCGTCAGAGACGAGTACAAACGCTCCATACCGGGACGTATTATCGGCGTCTCAAAAGATGCGTACGGCAGAGAGGCGTTCCGTATGGCCTTGCAGACACGGGAGCAGCATATCAAACGTGAAAAAGCCACTTCCAATATTTGTACCGCGCAGGCTTTGCTGGCTACCATGGCATCCTTTTACGCTGTGTATCACGGCCCGGAAGGATTGAAAAATATTGCCCGCCGTATTCATTCCATCGCCTCCCATGTGAGTGAAGAGTTAAAGAAAATAGGGTATAAACAGTTAAACAACAGCTTTTTCGATACATTAAAGATCAAACTGCCCGAAGGAATATCGGTGCAGGATATCCGCGATAATACCGAGATGCGAAGTATCAACCTGCGTTATTTCGACAGTGGCGAGGTGGGGATCAGTATTGGTGAGACCACCAATACTTACCGGGTGCAGGAACTGTTGGCCGCCTTCGCTATGGCGGCAGGCAGTTCGAGAGTATACCTGCCCGAAGAATTGACCGGAAAGAGAGCGCTGAAAGAAGCGCAACTCAGAAAATCGGATTTCCTCACTCATCCCACCTTCAACAGCTATCATACGGAGACTGAATTAATGCGTTATATCAAGCGGCTTGAACGAAAAGATATTTCGCTGGCACATTCCATGATCTCGCTCGGTTCTTGTACCATGAAGCTGAATGCAGCATCGGAATTGCTGCCGCTGGGGCTTTCCGGATTTCAGCGCATCCACCCGTTTGCGCCGTTAGAACAGGTAGCCGGGTATACGCAGATGATCAGTGAACTGGAAGGGATGCTGGCGGAGATCACAGGATTTGCCGCTGCCAGCCTTCAACCCAATTCGGGAGCGGCAGGCGAATATGCCGGACTGATCACTATCGCAAGTTATCTCGAAAGTATCGGCGAAGGACGTCGGAAGGTGGCGCTGATCCCCGCATCGGCGCATGGAACCAATCCCGCCAGCGCGGCTCAGGCAGGATTCACGCCCGTAACGGTTGCCAGCGACGCAAACGGGAACGTGGATATGGACGATCTGCGGGCCAAAGTAGAGCAGTACAGGGATGATCTGGCAGCCTACATGATCACCTATCCCTCCACACATGGAATCTTTGAGACGGAGATCAGGGAAATGTGCCGCCTGATCCACGAAGCGGGCGGACAGGTATATATGGACGGCGCCAACATGAACGCACAGGTGGGATTGACCAACCCGGGAATCATCGGCGCCGATGTGTGCCATCTCAACCTGCATAAAACGTTCGCCATTCCGCATGGGGGCGGAGGCCCCGGCGTGGGGCCTATCTGCGTGGCTGAGCGCCTCGTTCCTTTCCTGCCCGGACATCCGGCGACCCTGGCGACAGACAACAATACCGTCTCTGCTGCGGCTTACGGCAGTGCAGGCGTAGTGGAAATAACCTATGCCTATATCCGTATGATGGGTGCCGGCGGCCTGAAAGAGGCTACGGAGGCTGCCATCCTCAACGCAAACTATGTGGCGGAAAAACTGAAGGATTCTTATGGAGTCGTCTACCGCGGCGCAGAAGGAAGAGTAGGGCATGAGCTTATTCTTGAGTGCCGGGGCTTAAAAGAAGCGTCCGGAATTACCGAAACCGATATCGCCAAACGTTTAATAGATTATGGATATCACGCTCCCACGCTCTCCTTTCCCGTGCATGGCACGCTCATGGTGGAGCCTACGGAAAGCGAAAGCCTGGCCGAGTTGGATCGTTTTGTGGAAGTGATGAACCAAATTCATGAAGAGATCATTGAG
>JAISZV010000285.1 GCA_031284475.1 Proteiniphilum sp.
CGTCCAACGCCTCCAACAGTTCGGCTTCCAATGAAACGCTAAAACGGGATACAGACATCGTGTTACTATTTATAAAAATCGTGTGGCAAAGGTATTTATAAATATTCAAACTTCAAAATGAAAGTTTTATATAAAAATACGGTTGTGTGTTTTAAAAACAAATCGCCCCGATAGAAAAAACTCTACCGGGCGACGCAATGATGAAGTCAGGAAGACGCCAAACCGCGTGATTCCGGGAAAAGAAAGTAGCGTTTTGAAAGAAAGAGGGCAAAGGGAGTATTCTGTGCGGCTAAAGAGTATGGCAAAACCCATGAAAATCACAGGGGAGATTGCTGTGCAAAACTGTTTTTTACAGGCCGGTTGCGCCGTCATAATCAGCATACCGGCGCAGTTGAATGAGGTTATTTTTTCTCCAGTATATTTTCAATCTCTTTTTCGCTTAGTACTTTTACATTGGTGAAAAGAAATTTTGTATCAAGAAAATTACCATATTGGTTACATTCGGCGACGGCGGCATTGAGGCTCGATTTTACATCCTTGTTGAAAGGGAAAAGCATCATAATGGTAAAGTAATTCTCCCTGATCTCAAATTTTTCAATAACCACATCCGCTTTTTGCAGTTGGAAGATAAATTCACGCTCTACCATCTCTTTTTGTAAACCGGTAAAACGCTTCTTGTCATTAGTAGTGAAAAGCGCGAAAAAGCGTAGTTTCTTGTCTTGTCCTCCCAATCCGGATGAAATATACACCTGTTGGTGGCCGGAGAGATCGGAACTCAGCACGATACGGCTACTGACCAGCGCCATAGACGACCAATGGATTAATTCCGGCTCCAGCGGACTGCTATGATAGGTTTCGATGGAACGGTAAGCGCCCACATCGGGGATGGACGCCAACAGGGTCAGGCTTCTTTTTTTACGGTCAACGGATTCGTCGGGCGAGAACAATATAGCAACCTCGTCATTGCGCTCAAAAGGACTGTTCTCCCTCCGTAATTTATCGAAATACCTGAAATATTCCATTTGCGTCTCAATCGGCACCAGGTCTTCGAGAATATGGAATGAGTCGATACCCTGTTCATTCAGTATCTGGCGTAATTTTGCCAAAAGATCATCGTGGTCACTCATAATTGCAAAGATAAAACTTTTCTCAATTATTTCCTTAAATTTCATCAAATAGGTACTTAATTCCTCAGAATTGTATAAATTCGCGTCATTAATATAGAATAAACTTTTCTGATGCAAGTTAAAATAGTCAACAAGTCGAAACATCCGCTACCCGAATATGCAACGGTATCTGCCGCAGGCATGGATTTGCGTGCGAATTTAGAAGAACCTGTGATATTAAAACCGCTTGAGCGGACATTAGTACCCACCGGCATTTATATACAACTGCCCGAAGGCTATGAAGCCCAGATACGTCCCCGTAGCGGGTTAGCCATTAAACACGGTATCGGGATCGTGAATGCTCCCGGTACTATTGACGCCGATTATCGCGGCGAAATAAGGGTGATCTTAGTGAATCTTTCTAATGAAAATTTCACCATACAGGACGGGGAACGTATTTGCCAGATGATAATCGCCGGACATGCCCGCGTGGAATGGGAACCGGTGGATTCGCTCGACGAAACGGAAAGGGGCGCAGGAGGGTTCGGACACACCGGACGACAATAAAAAAGTAAACTTTCTCGTTAAGCGGGCGCAGAACAAATTTATTTGTTTTGCCGGGCGTCGAAGAAGTATAACCAATAGCGAAAAAAGAATGTTATATCCAATCACTGCGATAAAAAAACTGTTTCTTGTTTTTTTTCTGATTATGACGGTATCGGCGATACGTCCGGTGTATATCTTCGCGCAACAGGAGGAACAGGAAAAACAGAGGGAAATTCAACTTAACGAAGAGACAAGGCGGAAATTCGACTATTATTTTTACGGGGCATTGAACGCGAAGTCTCTGGGAAAGTATGATGAAGCGATTGACCTGTTTCAACATTGCTATGCGTTGGATTCCACCAACGCCAACGTATTGGTGGAACTGGGAACGTTTTACAATGTTTTGCAGGAGAAAAACAAAGCCCTTGATTTCTTCCGGCGGTCGGTACGCTACGACCCTGCCAATTACTATTACAACATGATGCTGGCCGGTTTGAACAAAGAACTCGGCCTGAAGCAGGAAGTGATTGACGTCTACAGTTCTTTGTCGCAATTATATCCTGAAAAGCTTGATATCCGGTTTGAACTGGCGAATGCTTTTGCCGACGCCGGAGAATTTCAAAAAGCCATTGATGCGCTCAACGAGTTGGAGAAAAATACCGGTATCAACGAAGCGGTCGCCCTGAATAAGTTCCGTCTCTATTCAATGATGGAAAAGAAGGAACAGGCTTTCGACGAGATCAGGCAGATTATTGAAAAAAATCCCTCCGAACCGAGATACCTCACTCTGATGGGAGACCTTTATCTTGAAGATAACCGGCCGGAAACGGCGTTACAGTATTACGACCGAACCAAAGCGATTGATCCCGATTATCCTGCCCTTATCCTTTCCATGGTAAGTTACTATGAGAAGACGAACGACAAACAGGCGGCGCAGGCAGAGTTACAGAAGGCTGTTACAAACCCGTTGATAGATGTAGAGGTAAAACTACAGTTGCTTACCCGTTACCTGAATATCCTGCAACAGAACCGGCAGGATATAAAGCAGGTCAATACCCTTTTCGAGTCGCTCTTTGAACAACACCCCAACAACTCGCAGTTGAATATGATCTATGGGAATGTGCTTTTGTTGCAGGAAAACAAAGAGGGAGCGGCAGAGCAGTTCGGTATTTACGCCAAAGCGAATCCGGAAGACCCCGCGGGGTATGAACAACTGCTTCGTATCGTGTTGCCGGAACAGGATTTGAGGAAAATAAAAGAGATAACCACTGAGGCGTTGAAGCATTTGCCGAAGGAAGCCCAATTCTATTTCTACCTGGGCGCCGTTTATTATCAGCAGAAAAACCATCGGGAGGCGTTGAAGGTTTTTGAAGAAGGATTGGCCAATGCTGTTATGCGGAATCCTTTAGTGGAGTCCGATTTTCATGGGCAGATAGGCGATCTGAATTATTTCCTCGGTAACACAGGCAAGGCTTTCCAAAGCTATGAGAAGGCCCTGCAAATAAACCCGCAGAATCTGTCCGTTTTAAACAATTACAGCTATTATCTCTCATTGGCGAAAAGAGATCTCGATAAGGCGGAACAGATGAGCGGCCTCACGGTGAAAGCAGAACCTACGAATCCTACCTATTTAGACACATACGGGTGGGTGCTCTATGAGCAAGGTTCTTATACGTTGGCAAAGATTTACATAGAAAGAGCCATTGAATACGGTAAAGAGGAACTCTCGGCAGAGGTAATGGAACACTATGGAGACGTATTGTTCAAGACCGGGGAGAAAGAAAAAGCGTTGGAACAATGGAAGAAAGCAAAAGCGTTGGGTGGTAATTCTTCCGCATTGAAGAAAAAAATTAAAACCGGCAAGTTATAATTATGTATAGTTCACATTATCGGCATATCCTTATCATCTGTTTATTATCGGCAGTGGCATTCACTGCCTGCAAACCGAAACAGAAAATCGTTTACTCCACTTCCCCGGTAGAGGAGAAAACCCATCATGAGCTTTTCAGCGATATCATTACCAGCGAGTTCTCCTACCGGACATTTTCGGCCAAACTCAATATGGGAGTGACCTCCGGCACGAAATCGTTAAGCTCCAAGGCCAATATACGGATTGTAAAGGATGAAGCTATCCAGATATCCATACAACCGCTTTTCGGAGTGGAGATGTTCCGGCTTTACATCAATCCCGATACGGTGTTTCTGTTAGACAGGATGAATAAACGGTATGTATTGGAGTCGATCGCCGCATTAAAAGAACTCTACCCTGTAGGGTTCGACTACTATACGATGCAATCGTTGTTCACCAATGCGCTTTTTATGTCGGGGAAAGGGAAGATAGACGTTTCCGATTACCTGGCTTTTGGTTATGACCATGCCTCCGGTCAGAATTATCATATTACGGGTCAAGACGCCGAATCGGGTATCGATTATTCATTTACCGTCAATGGGGATGACCGGATCACTTTCACCCATCTGATGCAACCGGAAAAAAAATACTATATACAGTGGGAATACCACAATTTTGCAGTGTTGAACAATCTTACATTCCCGCATAAGATGAATATCACCCTCTCTTCCGCGTCGCGTAAGATTGACGCTGAAATGGTCTTTTCCGATATTGTTACGGACGACTCCATACAGTTGGCGTTGAATGTGCCGTTGAATTACACGAAAACCTCTATGGCTGAAATACTGAAAATTCTTTCCCTGAAGTAATGAATCCGAAGTATGAAGAAGATCGTTCTCCTTTTTCTTTTGCACGCGATAGCCGTTCTCCTGTTGTCGCAAACCCTGCAGATAGAGAGTTTGCAGCGGCAGCAGCAGGGATTGAAGGAAGAGATAAGGAATACGAACAAACTTTACCTCAACGTAAAAAAGCAGACCGCTACGATCTTAGACCGCATTAATCTTATCAATAGCCAGATTGCGGCCCGTAAAGAGTTGATAGATGTACAGGGACGGGAGATTGATGCGCTGCGAAAGGAGGAATCCCGTCTCGAAGGCGAAAT
Organism: Proteiniphilum sp.; assembly: GCA_031284475.1. Classification (GTDB taxonomy): domain Bacteria; phylum Bacteroidota; class Bacteroidia; order Bacteroidales; family Dysgonomonadaceae; genus Proteiniphilum. The sequence continues at coordinate 4,664 of JAISZV010000285.1, forward strand.
TGCCGGGCTGAATAAAGAGTTAAAAAAGAAGCAAGGTTATTATGCCGATGCAATGAAGGGGATGTTGAATCAAAAATTCAGCCGGAATAAGTTACTTTTTATCTTATCCGGTAAATCGGTAGGCGAATCGTTACGGAGGATGCAATACCTGCGGGAATATTCCAAGCGGCAGAAAACGCAGGCGGAAGAAATCAAAAAGCAACAGGCGGAGATAAAAGAAAAACAGGCGTTACTGGCAAAAGCCAAGGCCGACAAGGAGAAGGCGCAGGCTTCGTTACGGGAAGAGCAGAAAAGGTTACAGGGAGAAGAAAAGACGCGTCAATCGGAAGTGTCTGCTGTCAGGGGACAAGAGCGGCAACTGCAAAAAACATTGCAGGAGAAACAACAGCGGGCAAACCAATTAAATGCCCTGATCGAGAAACTCATCACCGAGGAGGTCGCACGGCATGAACGCGAGGAAGAGGCCATGCGAAAAGTTGAAGAAGCAGAGCGGCGGAAAAGAGCCGGAGAGAAGCCGGCGGAGGATAGCCGCACGGGCAAAAGCAGCGGGGTAGAGAATCGGGCCGAAACATCCGCGAAAACGGAAGAGCGCGCATCCGGGGCAGTTCCGGGGCCGAGAATAGAGACCGGTAGCACGGCGACGACCGAGACTTTCAACCTGTCAAAAGATTTCGCGGCCAACAAGGGTAAACTGCCTATGCCTGTTACCGGAACGGCTGCCATAGTGGGTAACTTCGGCGCCAATAAACACAATGAATGGGACGTTATGACTAACAGTAACGGAATCAATATCCAGGCCGAGAGAGGCGCCGATATACGCACCGTGTTTGATGGAGAAGTATCGAGAGTATATTCTATCCCCTGGGTAAATACTTGCGTGATTGTGCGTCATGGCGATTATTATACGTTCTATTCCAATCTATACGACGTGTTTGTAAAGCAGGGAAACAAAGTGAAAACCGGGCAATCGTTAGGACGTATCTTTACCGATCCCGATACGGGAGTCTCCACGATGCATTTCGAGTTATGGCAAAAGGGAAACAAGCTCAACCCGGCGCCCTGGATCAGCAGATAGTTATAAAATACTTAAATATATGTCACTGAAATTTAGATTAATTATCATGAACTTTCTCCAGTTTGCGGTATGGGGGGCTTATCTCACTTCCATGTCGCGTTACCTGGGGCCTGCCGGATTGGGATCGCATATCGGTATTTTTTATTCCGTGCAGGGAATCGTTTCTATTTTTATGCCTGCCGTTATGGGTATTGTGGCCGACAGGTGGGCGCCCGCGCAAAAATTGCTGGGGATAAGTCATCTGCTGGCTGCCTCTTTCATGCTGTCGGCCGGTTTGTATGGGCTATACAGCGGCGCCGCGGTTTCGTTTTCCATCATCTTCACCCTTTATACATTGAGCGTAGCCTTTTACATGCCCACGCTGGCCCTGTCCAATTCGGTTGCCTACGCCATTTTGGAGAAAGGCGGAATGGATACGGTGAAAGCGTTTCCTCCCATACGGGTATTCGGTACCATAGGGTTTATCTGTACGATGTGGCTCGTGGATATTCTGGGCTATCAGACTTCTTCCATGCAGTTTGTTGTGAGCGCCCTGTTGGGAATCATACTGGGAGTGTATGCGTTCACATTACCCAATTGCCCCGTGAGCACGGATACAAGTAGTAAGACCCTGTTTCAGGCGCTCGGATTGGACGCTTTTAAACTTTTTAAGATGAAGAAAATGGCGCTCTTTTTCATCTTCTCGATGTTATTGGGAGTGGCCTTGCAGATCACCAACGGATTCGCCAACCCGTTTATCGCCGGCTTTGAAGCTCTTCCGCAGTATGCCGGTACCTTTGGCGTACAACATTCAAATATACTGATCTCCCTTTCCCAAATATCGGAAGCGCTTTGCATCCTGTTGATCCCTTTCTTCCTGAGGCGTTATGGTATTAAAAACGTGATGTTGGTAGCCATGTCGGCCTGGGTATTGCGCTTCGGGTTCTTTGGGTTGGGGAACACCGGCAGCGGCGTATGGCTGCTCATACTCTCCATGCTGGTATATGGCGTGGCTTTCGATTTCTTCAATGTTTCCGGATCGCTTTTCGTTGATAAGGAAACCCCTCATACCATCCGGGCCAGCGCACAGGGATTGTTTATGTTGATGACCAACGGTATCGGGGCTACTATCGGCACGCTGGGGGCGCAGTGGGTGGTGAACCGCTACTGCTCATGGACGGATGTGACGGTAGGGACTACTGCTAAATCGCTTCTGGTTGGCGATTGGCAGAGCGTCTGGTTTATTTTCGCCGGTTATGCCCTTGTAGTGGCGATCCTGTTCGCTATCCTCTTTCAATACAGGCACAAACCGGAATAGCGCGGGCAACGTAAGCAAGCAAACGGAAAGGTTGCCTAAGGCACAGGCAAGTCTCCTCACGCCGTGGAGAGGGTTGCCTAAGGCACAGGCAAGTCCCCCCACGCTGTGGAGAGGGTTGCCTAAGGCACAGACAAGAGCTATGAGTTATAAAAATTTTTTAAAGGTTTA